>JBEGMF010000018.1:0-9225 GCA_041183205.1 Actinomycetota bacterium
TGCAGCAAATCGCCGCATGCGGTTGTTAAACATCAATACTCCGTTCAGGAATCAACAGGGATCATCAGTCTGACACTGTTCCGAGGCGACCTTGGCGTGGAAACTGCCTATGCCAAAAAAAAATCTGCAATCGATGTAACAACCGCCGTATCACTGGCGATTACCCCTTTCGACGAACCTCATTGGGAGATTCGCTCACAAGGGAGACCCCAGAATGAACCGCATTGCCGTACGAATCATTACTGCTTTAAGCGCCGCCAAGAATGAAGACCGTGGTGGCGTTGCCGCCGAATATGGCGTTCTTTTGGCCGGAATCGTTGGAGTTGTCGCTATCGCTGCCGCCGCTTTGGGTGGCCGTATCGGCGGACTCTTCGACTCGATCCTGCCATGATCAAGCGGCGCCGAGGCGCCGTTCTCGCTTCATCAACAGACGACGAGGGAATGGCGGCAGTTGAATTTGCGCTCGTGTTGCCATTCCTCGTCGCCATGTTATTTGGCATCGTGGTAACTGGCATTGTGTTCATCGGTCGTATGCAAGTACAAGCGGCCGCACGTGAGGGTGCACGAATTGGAGCAGTTGCCCCCGGCGGCGGCTGTGATGCCGCACGTCAACAATTATCAAGTTTTTCTCAGACTTCGGTTGCCTGTTCGGAAGTGCGCAGTTGCACAACAACCGGCAATACCGTGACCGTCACCGTGGACCAAGAAGTATCAATACCCGTACTTGGTAACCGATCAGTGACTTTGCAATCAACGTCGGTGTATGCATGTCAATCGTAAGCCGAGTTCGTTCTTTTTTTTCTGCGCGCCATAACGATCGTGGCGCGATTACATCGCTTGCTGCGCTGGCGATGGTGCCCATGGTTGCAGTTACCGCAGTTGGTGCGGACGCGGGACGCGTTTGGGTAGAGCGCCAACGTGTCCAAACTGCTGCCGAGTCTGCAGCCATGGGCGCCGCCGGAACATGGGCGACGACCGGTGTTCCGTGTGCTCCGCAATCGCTCCAACTCGTTGCACAAAACGCGGGAAGCGAGGCAACTTCATCATGTACGACGTCGGGATCAAAGACTGCCGGCGTTGTAACGGTTACAGCTGAAAAGTCAGTCGGTGCAATGTTCGGTTCAATCATTGGCCGGGATTCGACCAGAACAACATCCACAGCCTCAGTAAAAATCGCTCCAACAAGCGCTGCCAGCGGACTACGCCCGACTGCTCTTTGTCAAAACTCACCGGCTCTGTCATCTTGGCTTGCCTCCGGCCGCAGCACCACGCAAATTTTCACCATCAATGTTGATGGTGATTGCCAGGGAGTACCTGGCAACTGGGGCGTTTTAGATTTTGATGGTGGGGCCAATCGCACCACCGATTTACAAGCATGGATCAATCAAGGTTGGTCCGGCACTGTCGCAATCGGACAAGAGTTTTCTGGCGATCCCGGCATTCCTTCACCTGCACTGCAGATGGATTCAGTTGTCGGACAAACAATCGCGGTTCCGATTTATGACTCTGTTCGCTACGAAGGTTCAAATTCGATTTACCGCGTGAGCGGTTTTGTCGCTATGGAAATTATTTCGGTTCGTCTAAGCGGTAGCGCTTCGAGTCGAAACCTCACCGTTCGCTTTCAACCATATGCAGTACCCAATGGACAACTTTCAGGTACCGCTCCGAATTTCGGAGTTGTGTCATGGGGGCCTTGCTCTCTTGATGGTGCCGGTAGTTGTTCATGATCTACCCCGCAGCAAAGGAAAACCCTTATGAAATCAGATGTTTTACGCCGAGTTGGCCCCGCACTCGCAGCCTTTGTGCTCGTTGCACTTGGCGTCATGATGTTGGGACGTGGCTCTAGTTCACAAGCCGATACCAACGAAAAAATCGCCACGGTGGTGGCTATCGCTCCGATCGAAGCCGGCACCAAAGTTTCCGATCTCGGCAACAAAGTTGAAACCCGACTGTTGTCCTCGGATGCTCGAGCACAAGGCGCGGTGCAAACTGTGAATGAACTTGGCACCGGCGTCTTAAACGTCAATGTTGTTCCCGGTCAACAACTTCTCCCCACCATGTTGGCCGCCGACGTTTATGAAGATCTCGGACGCGGTCGCGTGGCAGTTTCAGCCAAACTCGATGCTGCACAGTGGGCTGGACCCGTGGCGACGACAGGTCAATTCGTCAATGTGTACGCAATTGGCGGAGCCAATGCGGATTTAATCGCTTCCAATGTTGTGGTGATATCCGCACCCGATCCAAATGCACTCACTCCCCAACAAGAAGCAATCATCACACTAGGTGTGAATATCAATGACGTTCCCCGAGTAATTGGGGCCGTTTCCGGCGCCGGAATTTGGTTGGTGACAGCATGATCCGCAATCCCGTCATCGCCGTTGTCTCGCCAAAAGGCGGCAATGGAAAAACAACGATCTCTTCGAATCTCACATCTGCCTTAGCGCGTATTTCTGATCCGATTGTTATCGATCTTGACGTTCATTTTGGCGATATCGAATATGCGTTTCGACTTACACCGTTTCATCGGCTTGATGACGCAGTTGAAGAACTGAAAAAGAACCAGCAGAAAGACATTGAACATTTGCTGACATCACATCCGACAGGATTGTCCGCACTTTGTGCACCGTCCGATCCGGTGGTGGCGGACTACTTACAAGCGGATGAAGTCTTTGCTGTTGTCGATGAACTGCGGAAACTCCCCCGTCCAATGGTGCTTGATACTGCGGGCGGAATTACCGATTTCACTCTTGGTGCACTCGACCGCGCCGATGAAATCGTTTTGGTTTGCGGCACCGATGTTCCTTCTGTGCAATCAGTGCGCAAACTGCTCGACACAATGGACCGTTTACAGATGTCAACCGAACATGCGCATCTCATTGTCAATCGATCAACAGCACGCTGCGGACTTTCAGTTTCAGACGTTGAAACAGCGTTAGGACGGAAAGCTGCCGTTGAGATCCCAGAGCTTTCGAGCCTGGCAGCCGGCATGAACCAAGGCGCTCCCGTAGCCGAAACCGATCCCAATTCAGCCGGCGGCGCACCGTTCATCAAGTTCGCCAATCAACTCTTGGGCGTTGAACAGACCAGCGGTTCACTCCGTGGACGCTTTGCCAAGGTGCGCGCATGAGCCTCGCCACACGACTACCCAAAACAATTGACGAACGTCCCTCTCGTTCAGTTGCTGCCCCCCAACACACCCAACGAGTCGAACACAGTGCCATCCGGCCCGTCTTAGATGAAGTACGTCGCCGACTTTCTGAATCGGCAACAACAGCCTCCCTCACCGACGCGGCCCTTCGAGTACGCGTTGAAATGGAGATCGCTGAAGTTCTTACCGAACCGGAATTTCAAATCACCGGAATTTCCCGCGAAGAGATTCGCTCAAACATCATCAACGAAATTCTTGGCTTCGGTCTTTTGCAGGACTTACTTGACGACAATGAAATTTCCGAAATCATGGTCAATGGGGCCAACAACGTTTTCATTGAATCGCATGGCGTGGTTACGAAACTTGAGCGCACCTTCGATTCCGATGAGCAACTGATTGCGGTAATTAATCGCATGGTTCGTTCCACAGGACGTCGCGTTGATCAAACCAGTCCAATGGTGGATGCCCGTCTCCCCGACGGATCACGTCTTAATGCCGTGCTTCCCCCTCTCGCCGTTGACGGACCATCTGTAACCATCCGTAAATTCACCGCTAACCACCTAACCGTCGATCGGTTAGTTGAATTGGGATCACTCGGCCCCGAATCGGCTGAACTTTTACAAATGGCCGTGAAATACCGGCTCAATATTTTGGTGAGTGGCGGAACCGGTACGGGTAAAACAACTCTTCTGAATGTGTTGTCATCGTTTATCGGTCGCGGCGAACGCGTTATCACTGTTGAAGATGCAGTCGAACTTTCACTAGATCTGCCCAACATGATTCGTTTAGAAACTCGCCCCGCAAATATTGAAGGCGTGGGCCAAGTTTCAATTCGCGATCTTGTGCGCAATGCGTTGCGTATGCGCCCCGATCGAATCGTGGTGGGCGAGGTGCGAGGCGCTGAGGCCCTCGACATGTTGCAAGCAATGAACACCGGCCACGAAGGCTCTCTTTCAACATTGCATGCCAACTCGCCACGAGACGCTCTCTCACGTCTTGAAACAATGGTCCTCTTAGGTGGTGTCGAACTTCCGCTAAAAGCAATTCGCGAACAAATCGCTTCCGCCATTGATTTAATTGTTCAAGTTTCACGCGATGCCAATGGCTCGCGGTTTGTTTCATCGATTAGCGAGATAACTGGCCTCGAGGGCGATGTTATTTCTACTGCTGAACTTTTCCATCGTCGCTCGTTCGGCGAATCGTCTGCGGAACGATCAAGTTTGGCGACTCCGTTGGTTTCAACCGGCATCGTGTGCCAGTCATTACGCCGAATGCAGGATGGTTACTGAAGATGAACGTAGTTATCGCAATCATCTTTGGACTAGCGGCCGCTGTATTAGCTGAAGGTGTTCGTCGCAATGTTGTTGAACGACGCGTACGACAACGAGCCTTAGAACAAATTGGTCTGCGTCAGCCAAAACGAGCAGAACAATCGTTCAAGAAAATTGATCGTCGCACAACCATCGCTATTGGCAGCGGAGTTCTCTGCGCAATAGTGGGAATGGCGATAGTGGGCGTGCTTGGTATCGCTTTTGCCGCCGCACCGATCCTGATTGATAGAACCCTCACCAAGCGGGCGCAGCAAAAACGCACCAAGGCTCTCGCCGACGCGTTACCAGGAGCATTGCAATTGCTCGTTGACAATTTGCGAGTCGGTCGTGATCTGGTTTCGGCCATGACTGAAGTTTCAGAAAACTCACCCGAACCTGTGGCCAGCATCTTTTCTTCCGTCGTTTCAGAAGTTCGCCTTGGCGCTCGCGTTGACGAAGCAGTCGCTGCGGTGGCAGCCCTCGAAAATGATCGTCACCTCACAACGGTTTCTTCTGCCATTGGATTGAACGTCGAATTCGGTGGAAATCTGGTCGAGATTCTGTCCGTGGTAATTGAGTCATTGGAAGAAGAAGATCGTTTACGTCGTGATATCGAAAGCATCACGGCCGACGGTCGACTTTCCAGCACGGTTCTGTTGGTCTTACCGATCATTACGTTAATTGTTGTTTCGGTCCTTAGTCCGGGCTACGCAGCACCACTAATCGAGGAACCAATGGGACAAGCCATGAGTGTTGTCGGTGTCATTCTCGGCGTTGCCGGTTGGGCTTGGCTGCGTTCACTTAGTTCAACGGATGTGGTCGCATGACAACTTTTCTTTCCGCACTTCTTCTCGGCGCCGGAGCGTCACTTTTAGTTTGGAAATATGTTCCCCGAGTAGCGACTACAAACGACGTTGAAGTTGCTCCGGAGAAAAATCTGCGACGCTCACTGTCGGCAAAACGTAAAGCCGTACTCATTGAAGCGGCTGGCCAGGTATACGGGACTGACGCTGATCTCGCACGCCTTGCTCGGCTTCAACTTACGGCCACAATCACGCTCGCCGTTCTTGCCGCGCTTTTGATTTCTTCATCTCCATCACTCACCACTTTCGCCGCCGCGATCCCCATGGTCATGCTGGGCTGGAAAGGCCCGTTGATGATGGCGCGAGCAAAAGAAAATCGTCGGCGTACCGAAACCGATCTTGAACTGGTTGACGCTCTCGGCGAAATGGTGATGGGAGTCGAAGCCGGGCTCACTCTTGATGTTGTCATGATGCGCTATGCCTCAAATCGCACCACTCCTTTGGCTTTTGAGTTCCGCCGCTTTCTCGATCAATTGCAGTTAGGTTCGCATCGCGCTGAGGCCCTGAAACAATTCGCCGAACGGACGCCTACTCAGACCATGCGAAATTTCTCCGCAGCGTTACTACAGAATCAGAAATTGGGAACCCCGCTGGCTCAAGTGCTTCGTCAGCAAGCATCAACGGCGCGACGACAACGACGTCAGGCAATCGAAGCAAAAGCAGCCAAAATCCCGCTGAAAATGATCTTTCCTACCGTGTTTTGCATCTTGCCGGTCCTGATGATTGTGGTCGTCGGTCCGTCCATTATTCGACTCGTCGACGTTCTTCCTTGAGAAAATGCCAATTCTGCGGGGGCCCGATTCCCTAAACCGAAGTCGATTACCTACGATGCAGGAGGGCAAATTGCCTCGGGCTCATCGTGATCGCACTAACCACCATCTTCGCTACGGCGCTTTGCGCTCTAACCCCATGGGTTGCGACGCGTCTACAACTCAAACCGCTGCCCAAATGGTGGCCCATCGTCTTCACAATGAGCGCAGCGATGGCTTTGGCGTTTTCACTCTGCGCCGAACGATCGATTTCGTTGGAACCCGTAACCGTCTTTGCACTTTCCGTCGGTGCAGCCGCCTTAGCGATGCTGGTGGTAATCGATCTAAACGAAAAACGCCTTCCCCGACTATTAAGTCTTTCGACATTCGCGATCGTCACCGTTTCTCTACTTCTTTCGCAACCGATTCACGAGCGCATCGACGTTCTCTATGGAGCAGTTGCGATCACCGTCATTTCAGTTCTCCTTTATCTTTTGGCTCGAGGCGCATTCGGAATTGGCGATGTTCTACTTTCACCTTTACTGGGCGCAATCATGGGCTGGTTCGCAATTTCCACGATTGTCGTTTTTTGGATGGCAACCGCGATTTCCGGGGCCATCGTCAGTTTGTTTGTGATACTTGCGCGCAAAACGAAACAAACGCTCGTAATTCCTTATGGGCCCTTCATGGTGATCGGCTTACTGACATCAGTAATTTGGAGCGTGCGTTAATGGCGCAAACTCCTTCAATCCGATCACTACAAGATGGCAATGCCGATGCCTGGCGATGGTTTTTTGACGAATTCGCCGGACCCGTTGCCGGTTACGCGCGACGCATGGGAGTTTCTGATCCCGACGATGTAACATCTGCGGTACTTGAAGCGGTAGCACGTAGTGTGGGCAGCTTTTCAGGATCTCATCGACAATTTCGCTCTTGGGTGTTTTCAATCGCCCATGCGCGCATCGTCGACGACTTTCGCAAGCAATCTCGCCGTGACGAAATTGATCTCGAATCAGCCACACTCCCCTCGGCCGCTTCGGCCGAATCCTCAGTTGTGGCCGGCGATCCCGAACTCGAATGGGCCATGTCTCAACTCAGCGACGATCAACGAGCAATGTTGCATCTCCGCTATGTGATTGGTCTTTCCACCAAAGATGTGGCCAAATCATTGGGTAAATCAGAGGTGGCAACGCGAGTGGCATTGCATCGCAGTTCCGCCCGCCTCAAAGAATTACTGGAAAGCGAGAATTTGTCCGAGGAGGTGTCGTCATGAACAAAGACCTTCGTAATCGTCTGCAAGCCAGCACTGATCAATCGTTCACGCCATCGTCAACGATTGAGGAACGTTTAGCCAGTCTGGCAGCCGCCTCTTCCCTCGGGGTGAATGCGCCTAAGCGATTCGGTAAACGAGTAGCAGCTGCACTCGGCGGCATCGGATTGATCGGTTGGTTATCAATGGCCGGAGCCGGCGCAATTGTTGGCGCCACTGCAACCGGCAACTTGCCGGAGCCAATTCAGCAATTTGTTTCTGATGTCGTCGCCAATGTGGGGATTGAAGTTCCGAATCCACAACGTGAGCGCGAACAAGAACAACAGCGTCAACAAGATCCGCAAAATCAATCTTCAACCAACAATCGATCGAACTCTTCATCAACTGATAACGACTCAGAGGATGAAACTGAGTCCGGAGGAAATGGCGCCAATAACGCTGGTGGTAACAGCGCCAATTCCAATGCGGGAGGAAATAGTTCGTCGAATGCGAATCCCAATTCCAATGCCGGTGGCAACAGCGGCAATAGCAACGCGGGCGGTAACAGCAACAACTCGAACGCTGGTGGGAACGGAAACGGCAATAGCGGCAACTCAAACGCGGGCGGCAACAGCGGCAACTCCAACGCCGGTGGCAACAGCGGCAATTCAAATGCGGGCGGTAACGGAAACTCAAACGCCGGCGGGAATAGTTCTACGCGAGCGAATCCCAACTCCAATGCCGGCGGCAACAGCAACAATTTGAACGTTGGCGGCAACAATTCCGCTCGACCAAACAATTAAGGCGCACCGCCTTTAGCCAACGCCTAGTCTCTCGCCATGGGCACCGCGGGGGAATTGCCAATAGTCAATATGTTCGATCCTGAATTTTGGATTGATATTCACGCGCCACTGCAACGAGCCAGTGAACAGGCCTCTTTTGCGCAAACTCCGGGCGGCGAATTACTTGCCTTGGGTCATAAAGAAGTCGAGCAGGTGCTGCGCGATCCGCGCATGTTGACGACCGACTTGCTCGCCAATAACGGGCTTTCTAGCGGACCAATTCATGAGTGGTGGAGTCAAGTGATGTTCTCCACTAATCCACCCGTGCATACGCGATTACGCCGTTTGGTGTCGCGGGCCTTTACCCCGAAACGCATTGAAGATTTACGTCCCGTTATTGCCCAAATTGCCGAGGAGGTCTTGCAGCCTTCTTTCGAACGTGGAGAAATCGATCTTCTTCACGATTACGCCCATCATCTTCCGATCCGCGTCATGAGCCATATGTTGGCTATCCCTCAAGACGAATACGAAACTTTCGCCGCATGGACTGCCGATTTAGGACTGGTCTTTTCGTCAATTGTTGATCAAGACTTACGCGCCCAACTCGAACAAAGTCTCCTGCACTTAGATGCCTATGTTCGTACTCTTATCGAACACCGACGAAAAAACCCCGGAGATGATTTACTTTCGGCGTTAATTGCGGCCGAGGAAGAAGGCGATCGTCTGAACAACGATGAACTCGTCGCCATGATTGCCAATTTGTTATTCGCTGGGCACGACACCACGCGAAGTTTTCTTTCCATTGCACTGCCGTTGTTGCTTTCTCATCCTGATGAAGTTGCAAAATTAAAAGCCAATCCGACGTTAATTAGTTCGGCAACTGAAGAGTGTTTGCGTTTCGAACCGCCAGTTATGGGTTCAGCGCGTCAAGCCAGTGAAGATCTTGTTATCGGCGACGTGGAAATCGCGGCCGATCAAGCCGTCTCTGTTTCTCTTCCCGCGGCCAATCGCGATCCAATTGCATTTCCAAACCCCAATCAATTCTTGATCGATCGTTTTGCCGATACGAATGAGCAACGTCCCGCTGTCATTGCCAGTTTCGGACAAGGCGTTCACTTTTGTCT
>JBEGMF010000019.1:0-44314 GCA_041183205.1 Actinomycetota bacterium
GAACTAGTCGGCGGCGAATAAGCCTCTTAGGTGCGCGCTTAACGCAGCCGCTAGCGTCTAAGTATGACCGTTACTTATGAACAGCATGGTGCTGTGGCCCTCATCACGATCGATGATGGAAAGGCCAATGCATTTGGACACGACCTCATTGATCAATTACAAAAGGCAATTGATCAAGCCGAAAAAGAAGCGGGCGCAATTGTCATTGCGGGTCGGCCTGGTCGCTTTAGCGCCGGTTTCGATTTGTCGGTGATGACTTCCGGCACCGAAGCAGCCCGCGGACTGTTGAATGCTGGCGCGCAACTTTCAATGCGCTTGTTCGCACTCAAGATCCCAGTTGTCGTTGCATCCACCGGTCATGCCTTGGCGATGGGCGCCATCATGTTGTTTGCTGCCGATCGTCGTATCGGTGCTGCGGGCAATTACAAAATTGGTCTGAACGAAGTTGCCATCGGCATGCCGGTTCCACAATTCGCCATCGCCTTAGGTCGTCAATCGTTAGCCAATGAGTCTCTGAACGAAGCCATTAACTTGGCCACTGTTTATGACCCCGAAGGGGCGGTGCGAGTGGGCTACTACGACGAACTCGCCTCCGACGATGACATCGTGGCGCGTGCCCTCGCCGTCGCCACCGATTTTGCCGAACGGCTCCGCCAAGGCGCATTCGCCACTACTCGCACGTATTTGCGCGGCGAAGCCCTTCAGCAAGCCGAAGCCGGACTCGTCGCTGATTTGAACTCATTCGTAGTTGATCTGCCCGAAAATTGAGAAAGACCTCTTGAGAATTCCGCGGTCGAACTAATTACGCCCAAATTCGTGACAACATGAGAGTGTCCAAGGAAAGGTGGCCCAATGAGCCAAATCCTCATTCCACTTGATGGCTCCGAACTCGCCAATAAGGCTTTGGCAATTGGCGATGAATTAGCCGAGTCGAGCAACTCCTCAGTCCTTCTCCTCACTGCTGGCTGGGGAAGCACCGTTGAAGAATTAGAAACCATGTTGCGCGCCAAATGCGATCAACTCAAGGCGGCCAGTTCATACAAAGTAGTTCCCGACACCTTTCCGGCGTCCGCCATTGTCGAGGAATTAAAAACCGCTGACGATCTGTTGGTGATGAGCACACATGGTCGTTCTGGCGTTGGACGTGCGCTTTTAGGTTCAGTCGCAGAAGAGGTTTTGAATCGCACCGGTATGCCGGTCGTCTTGATTGGACCTCATATCGAAATTCAATCGTTCACTGGCGGGACAATGGCAATTGCGATTGACGGCACCGCTACGTCGGCGTTGGTACTCGCTCCTGCGGCGAAGTTGGCTAAACAATTAGCGTTGAAGGTCGAACTCATTACGGCAACTACCGCCAGTGGAGTTCCATTTGGCGACGCTGATGCCGATTCGATTGCCAATGCGGTCAATGCGGCACTGGCGTTTTTGCAACAAGAAGGAATTTCGGCCATTGCCAAATCATGTACCGGCGGAACTGCGGACGAAGCAATTTGCGATTATGTGAATGCCGAGGGACTTGCGTTTTTAGCAATGACGAGTCATTCCCGCTCCGGAATGGCTCGCACTGTGCTTGGAAGCACCACTATTCATGCTGTTCGCAATGCAAAATGCCCCGTCATTGTTGTGAGACCGAAAGTTTAAAAAATGCCCGTAGATCATCCAGACCGCATGCTGCCGTTTACCGGCGCGTTTAACTTTCGCGACTTAGGTGGTTACCCCACCAACGATGATCGACATATCAAATGGCGCACTCTTTTTCGCGCCGATGCACTGCACCGACTTCCCGACGAAGAACTCGATCAACTTGCCGAGATTGGAATGCGTTCAGTTTTAGATCTCCGTACGAAGGGTGAAGTTGATAACGGTCACCTCGCCGACGGCACGCGCGGTATTCGCCACTTTCACTTTCCAGTTCTGAGTGAACGTTGGGAGCGTAAAGAACTCGACCCCAATGCTCCAGCCGATGAAGTACTGGGTTCGCTCTATGTCGAAATGCTCGACGTTGGCGCCAATGCGCTGCGCGATTCAGTACAAACCGTTGCTAACGCCGAAAACATCCCGGCTGTATTTCACTGCGCCGCCGGCAAGGATCGCACGGGAGTTTTAGCGGCCATGATCATGACTCTCGTTGGCGTTGACCGCGAACTCATCATTGCCGACTATGCAATTTCCGGACGCAATATGGATTCGTTAGTGGAGCGTTTGAAAAAAGACAGTCCCGAATCTCTTTCCGCTATGAACGATCAACCGAAGGCGTACTTAGCCGCTCCTCCTGCCGCCATGCGTCATCTTTTAGAACATATTGATAATCGTTATGGTTCGGTCCGGGCCTATTGCGCGGAAATTGGCATCGACGATGAAACCGTCAGCCAACTAAAAGAGACCATTTTGGCGCCTAACGCCTAAACCGCGGCGAAGTGTCGTTGCCGTTATCGCTTGCGACGGCCGAGCATTAACAGCAAAAGAATGACTATCGCGCCAAGCGCGGCACCAATCACCAATTTCGAGCGGTTGGCGTCCGCTGAAGTAACGACTGATGAATTGGGATGTATCGACGTATCGATATGAATTTGTTCGCCCGCGGTTTCAACAATGACTTCATCGGCATCGGCACGCACTTCAACTCGCGCATCACGAGTGGTCACAATGACATCGTCGCCACCCGGAGTCATCTCGATATCGGAATGATCGGTATGCACGATGGCGTCGCCCGACGGATCAATTTCAACATCTAAAAGTGGTTTCGCATCAAGTAAAGCATCAACCGGTGAAGGACGATCGGCGGTGGGCGCCGGACGATTTCTCATTCGTTGCGGGTCATATCCGGCCATGATTGCCTCCCTAGAAACCTGATGATGAAGCGTTCGTTCTCGACAACTGTGGCACAACCGCATCGAGTAATGCGTCGAATTCTGCCGAAGCGTCGCTGGCTCCTGGTCGATTTCCTAAACCGTGGATCGGAAGCGATTGAGCGGAAGCTTCGGCAACCGCGGCACGCAAGTGAACGGGTGCAAAAACTGCATCGCCGTATTGCTCAAGCAACATGGTGTGCCAGTAATGAGCATCGCGTGTACGACCTAAACGATTAACGGCAATTCCCGCAACGTTCGGCTTACCGTTTCGACGAGCAGAAATGCGCGCAATTGTTTGTTGCACATTGGCCACACCATCTGACGCCCAAGCTCCTGGCTCAGTGACAATCAGTGCTTGTTCGGCCGCAAATAAACCATTAATCGTCAACAATCCTAAAGACGGCGGACAATCAATCACCACTAAATCAAAACCGTGGTTCTCTAAAGCAAGTTGCAATCGGTCTTGCGCACCAACCGGATCATTCGCCAGTTGTGGTTCACGGGCTGAAAGTGCCGGAGTGCTCGCCAATAATTTCGGCGGAGTGGGCAATGTCCATGCCGAATCGATCGCTAATGAAGAGGCGCATCCGGGACGATCAAATTCAAGCGCCGTATCAACAGTGGTTGACGGTTCCCAAACACCGAGACCGCTAGTGGCGTTCGCTTGCGGATCAAGGTCAACCACAAGGACGCGGAAATTTCGCTGCGCCGCCGCCGAGGCCAAGCCCAATGTGACCGTCGTTTTTCCTACGCCACCCTTTTGATTGACGATGGCCAAAATCGGTCCGGAATGAACGTTTTCCATGCCCTAACGCTAGGCCTCAGAGGGGAAAAATTGAGTGATAGGGCAAAAACAAAGAAATCCTGCTCAAAGTGGAATAACGACACGCCTCATGACGCTTCATATGACATGACCGCCACCGTGAATCAACCCGCACCCGATTTTTCACTCCCCGACCAAGACGGAAACATTGTCACGTTGTCGTCATTTCGGGGAAAGTGGGTGGTCGTTTACTTCTATCCAAAAGATGACACACCGGGATGCACTGCCGAATCATGTTCATTTCGCGACAACTACGAAGACTTCACTGAAGCCGGCGCAGTCGTCATCGGAATAAGTAGCGACTCGGTCGAATCACATAAAGCATTTGCAACCAAACACAATTTGCCGTTCACACTTTGTGCCGATGTTCAATCCGAAGTCCGCAATGCGTACGGAGTGGGCAAAACATTGGGAATCATTCCGGGACGGGTGACATATGTGATTAATCCCGATGGGATTCTTCAATACAAGTTTTCGTCGCAATTTCGTCCGAAAAATCACATTGCCGAGGCGCTGGCCGTTATTCGGGCGTAACGGCGTAAATCGTTGGATCAGCGATTCCCGCCTGTTTGAATCCTTCCGCCCGCAGCCAACAAGCATCACATTTTCCGCAGGCTCCATTTGCCGTTGGGTCGTAACACGAATGTGTTTGTGCGTAATCAATTCCCAGCGAGATGCCTAACTTCACGATCTCGGCTTTCGAAAGCGACATCAATGGAGCGTGAATCGCCAACTTGTCACCTTCAACGCCTTTGCGGGTAGCCAAGTTTGCCATTTGCATGAATGCCGCAATGAACTCTGGGCGACAATCGGGATAGCCCGAGTAATCGACGGCGTTCACACCAATGTAAATGTCGTTGGCATCACGCACCTCTGCCAGCGCCATTGCGAACGATAGAAAAATCGTGTTGCGGGCTGGAACATACGTGACTGGAATACTGCGATCGATTTCTTCCACCGACGAATGTTTCGGTACGGCAATCGTTTCATCGACTAACGCCGATCCCCCAAATGCCGCTAAGTCGATGTCAACAATCACATGTTCGACATCAAAACTTTTCGCCAACAAGGCGGCGTTTTCAACTTCAAAACTATGACGTTGCCCATAACGAAAACTAAGCGCAATTGGCGCGAATCCGTCGTTGCGAGCCAAAGCCAAACAGGTTGTGCTGTCGAGCCCGCCAGAAAACAACACAATTGCGGGCTTCATAACAACCCATCCCACAACTTTCGTTCTTCCCGCAATGGATCGTTTACAAGTTTGCGTTGAACATCGAAAATCATGGTCGGATAGTGCTCACCATTCCATTGCGGCCATTCCAAATTGGCAAGTTGTGGCGAACCACTGCGAGCGAATTCGATCCAACAATCTCCCATGGCGTTGGCGAGCGCATAAAGATCATCATTTCGCTCAGAGCCCAAGAAAAACTCTGCGCCGGCCGCATCAAGATGGCCAAACACAAATGGAATCTCAAGAGCATGGCAGGACTTAATAATTCCGTCGAACGCCGGCGACGGCCATGTGAACATATACAGATACGACGGATGCTGACGCGACTCAACCATTCGTAATGCCGGAATGCGGAATGTTCCATCCGTCATTACGGCATTCCAAACATCGGTGGCCGATGCTTGTGGATTTGCATTGCGATATGTCGTAATTGCCTTTTCACTTTCGCCGAAGATTCGCTTCACGCGTTCACGTAAACGATCCTCATCTAATTGCTTCGGCGTCATCATGGCGAACAAATTCCACTCGTCAAGATTGGTTCCGGTAAGCAGAGGAACAGCATGATCTTCGCCACTGAGGAATGTTTCAACCGGATGTTTCGGTAAGTAATTACCGTCAACAACTGGTTGGAATGGCATGGCCAAACTGATTCCTGAATCGTTCGCAATTCGGCTGGTATCAGCAAAAAGTTGAGCCTCAACATTGGCGGTTAATTCGGCCACGGTTGTTGTATCGAGTTGCAGTAATTCTTCAATTGAGGAAATGCCAGCGGTAGCGAAAAACATCTCGGTGATGACACTGGCCGTTGTGGTTGAAAACGTGTTGTGGCCAGCACCGCTTTGCGCAATGGCTTTATGAAATAAACCTTTAGCAGCCGGCATAGTCAAAAGAGTTGACACACTCATGCCACCAGCCGATTCACCAAAAATAGTGACGTTATTCGGATCACCTCCAAAGTTGGCGATGTTGTTTTGCACCCACTGCAACGCCGCAATTTGATCCAACAAGCCATTCACACCACTCGATCGATACGACGGATCAAGATCGCCAAGCCAAAGAAATCCGAATGCACCGAGTCGATAATTAAGAGTGACCACGACAACATCGCCGCGTTGTACAAGATTCGTACCGTCATACCAAGGCGTCGAACCAGATCCATTAATGAATCCACCACCATGGATCCACACCATCACGGGACGCGCCTTGCCATCGCAACCGGGCGTCCAAATATTGAGCGTGAGCGAATCCTCCGACGCGCCCATTGCACTATCGCCTAGCAGAGCGCTTAAACCGCCAGCCTTTTGCGCCGACATTGCGCCGAACTTTGACGCATCAAAGACACCGGTCCAACCAAGAGGAGATTGCGGTGCGGCAAAACGCAACTCGCCCACCGGTGGCTTCGCATAGGGAATAGCGCGAAATTGCTGAACACCGTCTTTCTCAATTCCTTCAAGTTCACCTTGTTGGCAAATGGTGAGGGGTCGCATAAAAACTCCTTGCTGTTACACCCCTAACTTTGCACACCTTCACAGTCGGAAACAGCCCAACAGCCCCGTAGGGTGGACGAGTGAAATCACGGCGGTTCTCCCCCCTCATGTTCGTAACCGCGGCCGCCGCCACGGCGGGCCTCGGGCTTGCCGCTCTAGCCAGACAACGTCGCAAAGGTCCTGTCCATAACACTGACCAATGGTCACGCACGGCGCGTATGGCGTCATTAGGAGCCAAAACTGGTTTGTCATTTGCCGGTTTACAAGCGCGGAAAGTTTTTGCTGATTCCGCCCGCCGGCGCGACCTCGACATGGCATTTGAGATGAAAACGGCTGAGAACGTTGCCGAAACTTTGGGGCAAATGAAGGGCGCCCTGATGAAACTCGGACAAATGGCGAGTTACTTAGATCAAGGTTTGCCCGAACACGTACGTTCAGCACTTTCGGGTTTGCAACACAATGCGCCACCAATGAGTGGTGAATTAGCGGCGCAAGTCATCGCCGCCGAACTGGGCGAAACACCAGAAAAGCTTTTTGCCGAATGGGATCCCGTTCCGATTTCGTCGGCATCAATTGGTCAAGTTCATCGCGCCATTACAAAAGATGGTCGAGCCATCGCCGTGAAGGTGCAATACCCGGGCGTCGCCGAAGCGGTGTCGGCCGATCTTGCTAATGCTGGTTTTATTTTCGCCGGTATCGGAGCGTTGTTCCCCGGACTCGATCACAAAACATTGGTCAACGAGTTACGCGATCGTGTTTCAGAGGAACTCAATTACGAAATCGAAGCACGTAATCAACGGGCCTTTGCTAACTACTACCGCGAACATCCCACAATCCATATTCCAGAAGTGATCGACGAATATTCAACAGCGCGAGTTCTTTGCACGGAATTAGTTACGGGTTCGCGCTGGGATGAAGTTTTGCAATGGGGTCAGGCCGAGAAAGATCTTGTTGGTGAAACTCTTTACCGTTTCGCATTCGGCAGTTTGTATCGCCTTGCGGCTTTTAACGGCGATCCACATCCCGGTAATTACATTTTCCACGAAAACGGTCGTGTCACCTTCCTTGATTTCGGATTGGTGAAGTACTTCACCAAAGACGAACTCGATACGTTCGGCGAAATGATTCATCACATGGTGATCGAGCATGATCCGGCGAAGTTCCGTGCCTCTGTCGAGCGCATTGGCTTGCTGCCACCGGGCCTTGATGTCACTGATGATGATGTCGTCGACTACCTCGGCCACTTCTACGAATTCGTTGCCGAGGATGGCCCGTTCACAATCACCGGGGAGTACGCCTCGGAAACAATCCGACGCTTCTTCGACACCTCCGGCCCCTACGCCAGCATGCAAAAGGCGGCCAACCTCCCACCCAGTTTCATCATCATTCAGCGCATCAGCCTCGGCCTCACCGCCATCCTCGGCGAACTGCAGGCGACCGCTGATTGGCGTTCAATTGCCGAGGAATTATGGCCTTTTGTGGACGGTCCCCCCTCCACCCCCATGGCCAAGGAAATTGAAGTTTGGCGTCGCCGTCGCCACGGCGAGGTAAAGGGTGCGATGCTTTCAGCGTGAATGAACGCCTGACGAACGCTCACGACCTCTGGGTGGACCGAGATGCTGCGGTGGTGTGGCATGGATTTACGCAGATGTCCACCTACGGACAGAACCGTCCCGTCATTGTCGCTTCGGCTGAGGGACGTGAACTGATCGATGTTGATGGTCGTCGCTATCTCGATGCCATCTCATCATTATGGGTAACGACAATTGGCCACCGTGTTCCCGAACTCGATCAGGCTGTCAACGAGCAATTACAAAAAGTTGCTCATTCAACAATGTTGGGCAATGGCAATATCGCCACTATCGAGTTAGCAGAAGCGCTGGCACCACAAGTACCGGTTTCGGAACCGCATTTTCTTTTTGCCTCGGATGGTGCGGCTGCTGTCGAGCAAGCAATCAAGATTGCATTTCAGTATTGGACGAACAGAAAAATTGAAGGACGCACGCGCTATTTAAGTTTCGGTGGCGCATACCACGGCGACACCATCGGATCGATTTCCGTCGGCGATAGCGGATTCGGTGTCGATGTCTTTGATCCACTGCGCTTCAATGTTTTGCGCGCCCCTGGATACGACGACAAGGACTGGGCCGAAACCGCAGTGGCGATGATTCGCGCTCATCATCATGAATTAGCCGCAGTTGTAATCGAACCACTCGTTCAAGGCGCCGCCGGAATGTGGATGACCGATCCCGATTCGGTGAAACGCGTCGGTGATGCTTGTCGTGAACACGACGTGATTTTGATTGCCGATGAAGTTGCCACCGGCTTTGGCCGCACGGGCACTCTTTTTGCGTCACAACAATGTCGAATATCACCCGACATCATGGTGATCGGCAAAGGACTCACAGGTGGCTATTTGCCAATGGCCGCCACCGTGGCGTCGAAAAAAATCTATGACGCATTCCTCGGGCCCGATTTAAGTGAATTCACTTTTTACCATGGTCATTCATTTTCCGGTAACGCCATTTGCGCAGCCGTGGCCAAACGACATCTCGAACTATTTACAGAACTCGACGTCATAGAAAACGTGCGTCTCCGTTCCGCAGAGTTATCTGATCTTTTGAAAAAAGAAATCTCTACACGCTCGTACGTAAAAGAAATTCGCTTACAAGGTTTGATGGGTGGAATTGAATTAGCCCCGCCAAGCGACGGTCTTCGCTGGGGCCGCAAAGTTTGTGCGGCCGCTGTCGAACAAGGTGTGCTGTTGCGTCCCCTTGGTGATGTGATTGTGCTGATGCCAATTCTCACTTCTACCAGCGATGAAATTGAACGCATTGTTTCGGTCTTAGCGTCCGCGCTTGATGAGGTTTGCCAATGAGCACCCCGAAATGGACTGAGTGGGTTGACGGACAACTCGACCAGGTGCGGGCAGCCAATCGCTGGCGTAGTGCAATTCCATTCGACTCATTGGGTCCACTCGGTCGCCTGCCAAATGGCGCCGACGTCCTTTCCTTTTCGTCCAATGACTATTTAGGGCTCACCCATCACCCCGCCGTTATTTCGGCGTCCATTGCCGCCACTCAGCGCTGGGGCGCAGGCGCCGGTGCCTCTCGGCTTATTGCGGGTTCTCGACCAATCCATCACGAACTTGAAGAACGTTTAGCCGAATGGCGCGAGACCGAAGCAGCGTTGGTCTACCCCACAGGTTTTGCAGCCAATATCGGATTACTTGGCACGTTGGGCGGCGAAGGCTGCACGATTTTTTCCGACGAACTTAACCACGCATCAATCATTGATGGATGTCGTTTCGCCCGCAGCAATGGTGCTGTCGTCAAGGTTTATAAGCATTGCGATATTGCGGACCTGCGGCAAAAAATGGAACAAGCAAGTGGCCGCATCATCGTTGTTACCGATTCTGTTTTTTCGATGGACGGCAATACCGCTCCCATCGATGAACTCATCGAACTTTGCGCAACTTTTGGCGCAATGCTGATTACCGATGAAGCGCACGGTGTTCTAGAACCAGTTCCGCATAATCACAATGTCGAAATTGTTCAAGTAGGAACACTGTCGAAAACACTCGGTGCGCTCGGCGGATTTATCGCCGCACGACAGAACATCATCGACCTCTGCGTTAATCGTTCGCGTAGTTGGATTTTCACAACCGCACTGCAACCAGGTGCAGCGGCAGCAGCAAACGCTGCTTTGGAAATTGTGATGAGTCCCGAAGGCGAGGCTCTAAAAGAAAAACTTCGCCACAATGTTTCTCTTCTACGACCGGGACATCACTCTCCCATTATCCCGATCATGTGCGGAACCGAAAAACGCGCCATTCATCTTTCGGCTGCGTTGTTAGAGCAGGGAATGTTTGTTCCCGCCATTCGGCCACCCACTGTTCCAGAAAACACTTGTCGTTTACGCGTTGCCCTTTCCGCCTCGCATACTGACGAGCAAATTACGCAACTCATTGAGGTTCTCAACAAACTCGGAGTTGAGCAACTGTGACATTTGATGGTTTGCGCCCGCGCCGATTAGTGGTCGTTGTCGGCACTGCGACCGAAATCGGAAAAACATGGGTTTCAGCGCGCTTACTAAAAGAACTGCGCAAAGAAGGTTTCACCGTTTCGGCGCGCAAACCAGCCCAATCGTTTGAAAGTCACGACCTTTACACCGATGCGCATTATCTGGCTGAGGCGACCGGTGAATCGCCTGCAGACATCTGCCCGCATCATCGTTGGTATCCCGTTGCTATGGCACCACCAATGGCCGCTGATGCACTTGGTGAACCAGAGTTCACCGTTGAAGATCTCGCCAGCGAAATTCATTGGCCGCTTCCGGCACCGGATATTGCCTTTATCGAAACTGCGGGTGGTGTTCGATCACCACAAGCAATCAATGGTGATGCTGTTTCACTTATTGAACTTCTACAACCCGACACGGTCTTGGTTATCGCCGATGCCGGCCTCGGCACCATCAACAGTGTGACGCTCACATTGGAAGCGATCGATAAAGGCGCCCATGTCGCAACACCAATCGTGATCTTGAATCGCTATGACGCCAATGACGAAATCCATCGCCGAAACCTCGACTGGCTCAAGGCTCATTTGAGTTGTGATGTGCTGGTTTCCGTGCAATCGGTAATGGCGAGGCTGCGTTAGGCGTCATTTTTCCGACAGATTCCCACTCGATCAGACTCGAAGTCTGATCTTGGAATACCGTCGCATGCGGGGAGGAGGTCAAGTGCCAGAAACTTCAATGTCGCTTGCAGACGCGGCCAAACACCTTGGCGTGCACTACATGACCGCCTACCGCTATGTCCGCACAGGAAAACTGCCCGCCATAAAGTCGGCGGGCGAATGGCGCGTTGAACAAAAAGACGTACAAGCCATCCTCTCCCCTTCAACTCGGCCCCAAGACGGACGTATTGATCGTCATGATCTGCTGCGGAATCGACTTATCGCCGGAGATGAAAATGGAACCTGGTCGGTCATCGAATCGGCGTTGCATTCCGGCGTAACGCCTATCGAGGTGTACATCGATCTTCTGGGACCGGCGCTGGCCTCCATCGGCGAAGGTTGGGCTGCTGGTGAAGTTTCCATTGCGGAAGAACATCGGGCCACAACGGTGACGAACCGAATCATCGGCCGCATGGGTCCGATGTTCACCCATCCCGGTCGCAGTAAAGGAACCGTCATTATCGGGGCACCGGCCGGTGATCAACATTCGGTTCCAACCGCTATGGCCGGCGACTTATTACGTTCACGTCACTTTTCCGTTATTGATTTAGGCGCCGATACACCGTTTGAATCGTTTCGCGATGCAATAGCAATTGCTGATCGCTTGATCGCCATTGGTTTACATGTGGCCACGAGTGATTTAGAAGATTCCGCTCGTCAACTTGTCGCCGAGTTACGTAACGTCACTGATCGCCCCATCGTGGTGGGCGGAAGCGGTGCATCCGAACGAATCGGCGCTGACGCTGTCAGTCATTCGCCCACTCATATGTTGGAAATCTTCGATCAATTCACAGCGGGTGCTGGAGTAAGTGCCGGTTGATTTTGTAAGACGGCCAAAATATTGCGACAACAAAGTTCAACCATGTCGCGACGGGCGGTCACCGTGGCCGAACCTAAATGAGGCATCATCACCACGTTTGGCAACGTCATTAATTGCGGTTCAATGATGGGCTCTTCGGCAAAGACATCAAGACCAGCGGCAAAAATCTGTTTCCTTTGCAGCGCCGCCGCGAGCGCTACTTCATCAATCAAGGGACCGCGCGCCGTATTCACAATGATGGCGGTCTCTTTCATTTTGGCCAGCGAATCGGCATTTACTAGATGACGACTTTCATCATTTAACGGTGCATGCAGCGAAACGAAATCGCTTTGGGAAAAAAGGTCGTTTAGAGAAACGTATCGAGCGTTGAGTGCCTCCTCGATAGCAGCGTCAACGCGACGACGATTGTGATACACGATCGACATTCCGAAGCCCTTAGCGCGGCGAGCCACGGCCTGACCAATGGCGCCCATTCCGACAATTCCAAGCGTTTGCCCCGCCACTGGCCGACCAAGAAGTTGTGTCGGTGTCCAACCATCCCATTGGCCGCTGCGAACAAGTTGTTCGCCTTCAGTAAAACGTCGTGCGGCAGCAAGAAGTAATCCAAAAGCAAGATCCGCAGTGGCATCAGTCAAAACATTCGGTGTTGTCGTTACTTCGATACCCCGCTTACGAGCGAGCGCTACATCAATATTGTTAAAGCCAACGGCGAAATTCGCGACAACCTTAAGTTGCGGAGCGTGATCGAAAACTTCCTCATCAATTGAATCGGTCAGCATCGAAATCAACGCATCACATTGCGCCACTTTGTTGAGCAAAACCGCGCGATCAATCGGTCGATCTTCCGGCCAAACTTCAACCTCGTATCCCGCTTGCAACAACAGTTCAATACCCGGTTCCGGCAATTGACGAGTAACAAAAACAAAAGGCGCAGACGACATTTCGCCAGTCTCGCACTCGAAAGTGGTTCTGAGCCCAACTCTCTCTAGGCTTACGTTGTGCCTGATAGTTCCCTTCCCCCCACCGTCGCCGCTTTTGCCGAAAACCTTGGCAGTGCCATCGGCGAAGCGCGTATCCAAATCGGGCGTGGTGTGCGATCACTTTTAGTGGGCGAAAACGAACCGGTACGCGATTTATACGCACCGATTGACGGTGATCCGGGTTATTTCGGTCCTGACAGCGTGACGTGGCGTGTCCATGCCGATGGTTCAATGCTTATTGGTGGTTTACGCGCGTTGTTCTTCCAGATGATGCATCCCCTGGCCATGGCTGGTGTAGCGGAACATTCCGATTACAAACGTCACCCACTGGATCGCTTAGCGAACACCAGTCAATTCGTAGCTGTCACAACATTTGGCACCAAAGAACAAGCGGATCAAGCGTTTGCCATGGTGGACCGAGTGCATCAGCGCGTGCGCGGCACGGCACCCGATGGTCGCCCTTATTCAGCAACCGATCCCCATTTGGTTTCTTGGGTTCATCACGCCGAAGTGGTGAGTTTCTTAGCCGCCTATCAGCGTTATGGCGTTTTGCCGCTGAGCAATTCCGAAGCCGATGCCTACGTCAATGAAATGGCCATTATTTGCGAACGACTCGGTGGAGAAACTCCCGCGCGTTCGGTTGCTGAGTTACATGATGTTCTAAATGCGTTTGAACCTGAATTGGTTGCTTCCGATCAAGCACGCGATGCATCTCGCTGGTTATTGCGAGCACCACTTCCGCTTACCGCACGCCCAGCATTTGCGGTCATTGCTCCCGCCGCCATTGGCTTGTTGCCAAAAAATGTGCGTGAAGATTTGCGCTTACCGCATATCGAACAAATTGATCCCGTTCTTGTTCAACCGGCAGCACGCACATTGGTACGCACCCTTGAATGGGCTATCGAAGGCGCAATGATGGCCGATAGCGGCAATTAAACGCCGTAACCGCCATCGACATCAAGCATTTGTCCACTTATGAAATCGGCGCGATCCGACGCGAGGAAACAAACGGCTTCGGCAATATCAACTGCATCGCCAAACTTCCGTAACGGGATATTTTTCATCGTTACTTCCAGCGCCGCATCATCTAAATCGCCTGACGCCATCAAACGCGCCGCCATGCCGTCAGTCAACATGCCCGGACCCACGCAATTGGCGCGCACTCCAAATCGACCTTCTTCAACCGCGATGGCGCGTACAACTGCTTCAACTGCACCTTTACTTCCCGATGACAAACCATCGCGTACGGGATAGCGACGCGTAGCCGCAGTCGTCACCGCCACGATGCTTCCTTTTGCCGAACGCAATGAGGGCAGCATCGGTTGCAAAACATTAAAGAATGCGATGGCTTCACCTTCGATGGCACTGCGATAACGAGAAGGTGGAACTTTGCTTAAATGCATTTGGTCGACGTGGGGACCGGCCGCATGCACAAATGTGTGAACTTCTCCGAATTCATTGACGGCAAGTTCAACGAAAGCGAAGGCCTGCGCCTCATCGGTCAAATCAACGGCCATTGATTTCGCCGCTACACCAAACTCTTCGAGTTCTTTCACTAATGCATTCGCGGCATCAGCATTACTGCGATACGAGAACACGACATTCGAACCTCTTTGCGCCAACATGCGACAAATAGCGGCACCGATTCCACCGGTTCCACCCGTCACCACTGCGGTTCCTTTACGTTCGCCGAAATCGTTCATAGGTCAAGGTTTACTCGCTGACGCATAACCTTGGCATATTTCCGGACCAACGCCGCCACAGAGCAGCGGAAGCACCGAACTACGCTGCAAGGGCTGTGGCGAAACCATCTCCTACCCCGTTTGCGCGATTCCGCACGGCTGCGGCCGTGGCGGTCGGTCGTATGGTGGCGGCCCTTTCGAAAAAGTTTCGCGTTGGTACAGGGTCGGTTATTGGCGGTCGCGCTGCTCTCATAATCGACCCGCACCTTCTCGCCCACCTCACCCGCGCGCGTGATGTCGTCATAGTGAGCGCAACCAACGGTAAGACGACAACAACTCGTCTCCTCGCTGCCGCTATCGGTGCCGATCAACCGGTGATTTCAAATTGGCTCGGGGCCAACATGACCCCAGGAGTAGTTGCCGCGCTGGGACCATCTTCGCCTTTTGCCACTGCCGTACTTGAAGTTGATGAACGATGGCTGCCGCGTGTCTTAAAGGAAATCAACGTCTCTCATGGCGACTCATCACCTTTGCGACGTGGAGTTGTACTTCTCAATTTGAGTCGCGACCAATTAGATAGAACTCAGGAAGTACGCCACCTTGCCGAGGCGTGGCGAAAAGCATTTAGTCAAAATCAACCGACATTTGTGGTGGCCAATGCCGATGATCCGCTAGTGACATATGCGGCTCTCACCGCTAACAATGTGGTGTGGGTTTCAACCGGTATGCAGTGGACAGCCGATGCGTCGGGTTGTCCATCATGCGCTGGTCGCATTTCATTTTCGGAAACTCATTGGTCGTGCAGCAACTGCGATTTACAACGCCCAACTCCATCAATCTCACTTACCGATGATGGGATTTACGCCGAGCAAAACTATTCGATTTCGATTCCGCTACCCGGAAGAGTCAATCGCATGAATGCCACATTTGCTTTTGCTGCCGCGCGCCAATTCTCCATTGATGCTGAGCGTGCTATCCACGCCATGGAACAAGTAGAAGAAGTGGCCGGCCGCTATCGCACCGCAACATTCGCTGGCCAAACCGTGCGTTTGCTTTTGGCCAAAAATCCTGCCGGTTGGCATGAGGCTCTCAATCTCCTTGAGCGTCCCGATACACCAGCCATCATTGGCATCAACAGCCGAATAGCCGACGGTCACGATCCGTCTTGGTTATGGGACGTGGATTTCGAACAACTTAAAGGTCGTTATGTCATCGCCACTGGTGAGCGACGTCATGATCTTGCGGTGCGATTGCATTATGCGGAAGTTGAACATGAGGTCGTCGAGCACTTCGCCGATTGCGTGCGGATTGCCGGCCAACACCTCGAAAGCACTGACATCACTATCGACGTAGTTTCCAATTACACCGCCTTCCAAGATCAACTAGCGCAATTAGGCGGACTCGTATGAGTGTGCGCATCGTTTCACTTTTCCCCGATTTATTGGGCACCTATGGCGATGGCGGCAATGCTGTGATCTTGGCGCAGCGGTTGCGCTGGCGCGATATCGATTGCGAATTGCTCACCGTTACCGCCGACGAAACCGTGCCGAACTCCGCCGATATTTATTTGCTTGGTGGCGGTGAAGATGGTCCACAGTCGGCCGCGGCAGCACGCCTTATTCAACAACGATCGTTACATCGAGCCGTCGAAAACGGCGCAACTGTTTTTGCCGTCTGCGCAGGTATGCAAATTCTCGGCGAATCGTTTCCCGATATGCGTGGGAATACGACGGAGGGTTTAGGCCTACTCGACTGTCAAACATTGCGAGTTGAGAAACCGCGTGCCGTGGGTGAACTTCTGACAAAAGCCACGGAAGTTTCGCTCGCCGGTCGCAATATTGCCCTTGGGCCGCTTTCTGGTTTCGAAAATCATGCCGGTCGCACTCGTCTTGGCTCAGCCGCCTCACCGCTAGCGACGGTTGAAGTTGGCGAAGGCAATGGGGATGGCCACGAAGGAATTGTGCAGGGCAAAGTAGTGGCCACCTACTTACATGGACCCGTCTTTGCTCGTAATCCCGATTTCGCCGATGCAATTTTGTCAATGACCGTCGGCGATCTATCACCCATTAACGACGAGGAAAGTTTGACGTTGCGATCCGTTCGCATCGAAGCCGCACGACGTCACGAACTAACTCCAAAGCCCACATTGCGGCAGCGACTGCATTGGAGAAAAAAATGACGACACCGCGTTGGCGCTTAACAATCGACAGTTATCTCATCATCGTGCTTCTTGTCTTTGCTGACGTAATGGCGTTCAACCAAGCCGCGACCCAATCAGCCATCGATGCCAACTTGCAAATGGTCTTCTGGGGAGTTTTCGTGGCCGGCGCCGCCGAAACATTGCGCCGCATTTTTCGGCGACGACTCGATGCAATTGCCACCTTCGTCGTAAGTGCCGCCGGATTTCTTGGTTGGTATTGGGATTGGTCAAACGAGATGCTCTCTTTACTCACCCTTTTGGGAGCGGCCCTCGTCGGCCTTGAAGCATTACGTAAATTCAAAGGTGCCGCCGCCGAACTCGAACGTTTAGGTGCAGAACCCGACAGCCACTCCCCCCAGCGTTCGCTCGGTGGGGTCCTGTTTTTCCAAACATTTGTCATGGTGGGCTTTGCCTTCACCTCCCTCATCTCTTAGCGGCGCATTTTTCGATTTCCGGCCCTATCGTGTCGGCCATGACAAACAACGCAGCAATCAAAGTCGGCGATCAAATTCCGTCGGTCGACCTGTTCACCATGGGTGCTAACGGGCCGGAAAAAGTAAATAGCAAAGACATTCTGGGAAACGGCAAAGTTGTGCTGTTCGCTGTTCCCGGTGCATTCACCCCAGGATGTTCAATGGTTCATCTCCCCGGTTTTGTGCAACAAGCCAACGACCTCACCGATAAAGGTGTCGACCGCATCGTTTGTTTATCGGTGAATGATGCATTCGTGATGGGTGCTTGGGGCGAGAACCAACAAGTTGGAGATTCCATTGTGATGTTGGCCGATGGCAATGGCGAATTCACTCAAGCAATGGGTCTCGTTATGGACGGATCTGGTTTCGGTTTAGGCATTCGCTCAAAGCGTTACGCCGCCATCATCGACAACGGTGTCATCACCAATCTCGACGTTGACGAAGCCGGCGGTGTTGAAGTGAGTTCCTGTGCTGCGGTGTTAAACCGCCTTTAAACAGTTATTGATTTGCTCCGGTTATCCGTGAGAACGCTTTAAATATCGCGTCCGACGAGATAACCGGAGCGAATTGCGCCTTCGATGTAACCCACATCTTGCGCATCGCCAACAATTTCAACTTTGAATCCGTCTGCTTTTAGTTGATCAGCGATGGTGGAATCGGCATGAACCCCACTGGCCACGACTACGGTCGTTGCCGGAGCACTGCGACGCTCACCATCAACTTCATAAATGACTTTGTTCTTTTCGATGGAAACAACTTCGGCTTTCGTCTCGAACTTCACGCCATGTTTACGCGCTTCAAATAATGCGCGGGCGCGGCGCGGATGAGCCATTTCCATACCAAGTTTTTCATCGGCTTCTAACACGGTGACTTTGCGCGAGCGCTCAGCCAAAAACTCAGCGATTTCAACACCGACTAATCCGCCACCAATCACCACAACGTTCTTTCCAACCGGCATCCAGCGCTTCGACCATGTCCGCAACTTCGTCATATCGCGCAGGAATCCAAATGTTCGACCCACCGAGACCATGCAACGGGCGACAAAGTCGAGACGTTTGGTAGCCGACGGATCATCGCCAGTGAGCATGCCGCGTAAATCGTCGCCGGTGAGAACATGATTGGAATCTGCACCGGGAATTTGCGGGCGCTCACGACGGGCACCTGTCGCAACGACCACTACGTCGGCGTTTAATTCACGCAGTAACGAAGCCGTCACCGGAGTGGATAAACGAACATCGACATCGAGTTCGTTCATTTCGGTTGATAGATAACGAACGAGTTCAGCGTTCATCGGCGTTGTTAATGAAGAAAATCGCGCTGTACCACCTAAATGCGGAGCCTTTTCTAGCAATGTGACGCGATGGCCTCGGCTGGCTGCAATACGCGCTGCTTCCATACCCGCTGGACCGCCGCCGACAACCACGATGTTTTGTCGATCAGTCACTGGTTGGGGTTTGGCTTCGTCGTAATGACCAAGTTGCGCATTCACTGCGCATATCGGAGTTCCGTCCCAGAAGTTTTGCGCCACACAAACAAAACAATTGATGCATGTGCGCACGCGATCCGGACGTCCACTGCGTAACTTGGCGGGAATTTCCGGATCGGCCAAAAGTTGGCGACCCATAGCCACAAAATCACAATCTTCATTAGCCAGATGTTTCTCCGCCGCATCCGGCATGATGCGACCAACGGCGATCACCGGAACTTTGACCTTGAGTTTCACTCGTGCCGCAAAGCCAATGTATTGATCGGCTTGCCATGGCAAAGGACCATCAGTGAAACCCGCGCCCATGGCATTCGGCGATACGGCCGAAACGTGAATGGCATCGGCACCCGCTTCTTCAGCAATACGGGCGTATTCAGTGCTTTCTTCGAGAGTGATACCGCCTTCGGCATACTCAACACCATCAAGACGAGCAATCACCGGAAAATCAGCACCGCATTTCGCTTTAATAGCGCTAATCACTTCAACTAAAAGACGGGCGCGATTTTCAAGTGAACCGCCGTATTCATCGGTGCGCTGGTTATAGCGCGGCGATAAAAACGTTGAAATTAAATATCCATGGGCCGCATGAATTTCGACTCCATCGAGACCCGCTTTTTGTACGCGGTGCGCTGCCTCGGCAAATTGATCGACAACCCACGCAATGTCATCGGTAGTGGCTTCGCGTCGTTGCGGATATTTACCTCCGGTTTGTTTTGCCATCATCATCAATTCGCTCATAGCGATGGCACTCATATCGGAAGGATCATCCGGTAACGGAACGGATGGAACGATTTGTTCACGATCTTGTATGGCATCAACGCCGGCGGTTTTTCCGTGATGACAAATCTGCACAAACATTTTCGAACCGTAACGATGTACGGCGTCGGCTAAGCGGGCCAAACCCGGAATGAACTTGTCATCACTTAATGCCGGTTGATGGATCGACGTTGCGCCGATCGGCCAGGCCACCGCTGATGTTTCGAGAATTAAGAGCCCAACTCCACCGGCAGCTCGCGCTTCATAATGCGCAATATTTCCATCGGTGATTTCGCCGTCATCGCACATGTTTTGATCCATGGCTGGCATGACAATGCGGTTCGCCAATGTCACCGAACCGATTCGGCCTTGAGATAACAACTTGTTGTAGCCCACGTGTCGATCCTAGAACTAATCCCGCAAAGAGGCCGAAAAATGCGAAAAAACAAAACAAAAAAGCGGCCCCTTGCCCGGGCCGCTTTTTCGCACTTCGTAAAGGAAGAAATCGTTAGGAAACGATTTTTGCCTTCAAATTCTGAAATTCTTGTTCAGTAATGACGCCACGACTCTTGAGATCATCAAGACGATGCAGTTCGTCAGCCGGTGAGGTGCCCGCAGCATTTCGGATATACGCCTTCATAGCTTCATCTTGTTCTTTTGCTGCTTCAGCGGCATGCTGGCTCATCTTTCCGCCACGCACGATCAAGTAAATGAATACGCCGAGGAACGGGAAGATAAAGACAACAAGAAGCCAGATGGCCTTATGGATGCCACCCATGTCATGGCTGCGGAAAATGTCGATAATCACGCTGATAGCGATCCATACCCAAATAAAGAAGAACATGAACCACAGCATGGTGATCAGCACTTCGCCGACACCCCAGTTGGTTGCGAGAACCATTGAACGCCTCCTGTACCGATTGGTACGAAATTGCTACACGAACTTTTCGAATAGCGCTTGGAACATTACCTAATCTTTCGGTCTAAAAAAGTCATGCCCTATTTGCCATGGCAAACGCCAAGGCGCTCAAGGCGTAATTGCCGTCCGCGATATTGGCGCAGCCGGTTTTTGCCGACGATAAATAGCCCGTTCGACCGCTCCCAACAGAACGTTGCGGGTCTCACGTGGGTCAATTAACTCATCGAATCCGAGATTTTCGGCCGACCGATACGACGCCTGTAACTCAGCGTCGCGCAGCATTTCGGCTTCGGAATCAACTGCGCCGGTAGCGCGACTCATAGCACTGGCCCCCATCGCTCCCAGCGTCGCACCCGGATAGGCAAACGTCGCCGACTGGGAATCGAATCCAACCATCGACATCACCATCGAGCCGAAGCCATAGGCCTTACGCAAAGTGAGATGCACTTTCGGACTCGAAGCCTGAGTTTGCGCAGCGAACATACGCGCACCGCTGCGTAATACACCAGCGCGTTCCGATTCCGTACCCGGCAACATGCCCGGATTATCAGCCAGAAAAACCAGCGGTAAATGAAATGAATCCGCCACCATGATGAAGTGCGCAGCCTTATCAGCAGCATCGGCATCGATGGAACCGGCTAAGACTTTCGGCTGATTAGCGATTACCGCCACTGGCTCTCCACCGAGCCGCGCCAACGCACAAATCATGGCCGGACCAAAACCGGGTTGAATCTCAAACCACGCGCCGTCATCAAAAACAACATCAAGTACATCGCGCATGTCATAGACCTGTCGCGTATCACGCGGCACGATCGACAAAATTTCATCCGTACTACGCATATGCATATCGGCACTGGCGACACGCGGCGGATACGACCAAGCACTTGATGGAAAGAACGACAAATAAACGCGAATCATGTCGAGTGCGATTTCATCGGTCGGCGCAACGTTATGAATAAGTCCGCTTCCTACGGCAACCGCAGGTCCACCGAGTTCGTCCTTGGTGACATCTTCGCCCAATGACTCTTTAACAACGGGCGGTCCGGCAGTAAAGACTGCGCCCGTTTGAGTCATAACCGAAAAATCACTCATCGGAACAATGAGCGCGCCGTGTCCGGCCGATGGTCCCATTACCGCGCTCACAACAGGAATTTGTCCCGAACATTTCGCTTGGATCAACAAATCAGTTGGTGCGCGACCACCATGACCACCGCCACGATGACCAGCACCTTCTAACAGCATGATTAAAGGAATACGTTCGGCCAGCGCGAGTTCAGCGATGCGCCAACGTTTCGAAGTACTGCCCGCACCAATTGATCCGGCCAAAGTGGTGAAATCTTCCGCACCGATCATGACGGGTCGACCATCAATTGTTCCGGCGCCGGTCACGATGCCATCGCCCGGCACCTCACCAACCAGCGTTCCGATTTCACTAAACGATCCCGGATCAACAAGATGCTCAATGCGTTCACGAGCATTGAGTTCACCTTTGCCCGCTTTTTTGGCCAATCGTTCGGCGCCTCCCATTGCTCGAGCCGCCGCTCGACGTTCCGCCAAATCAGAAAGTGTGGGGCCCCAACCGGAAGGAAGGTCTTGTTCAGTCACGCCTTAAGTGTTGCCGATGCGGGCCACAGAAGGACAACTCCATGCCGAACGCCTAAAGACTACGGTCGTAGAGATACGAAGAACGCCGATCCAGTTGGGGGGAACATCGTGGAATCGTCGGTAGACCGCCTTTGCCAAAGTGCAAGCGACGCCACAGGGCTTTCTGATTTTGGCGACGATTGTTTCCGGGAGCCGCTTGAGATTTTCCTGAGCTCAGGGGCTGAAGAAGGTCAACTCACCGATATTGGCGCAGCCGCGATGGAAGGGATGGCGCTTGGCAATTTGGTGCATCGCCTCAAAGTCGTCGATTGGCATCAACAACATCCCGAAATTAATCAGCCCATCGAAAAACCAATTTTTCTTATCGGGTTACCGCGTACCGGCACTACTGCCTTAAGTCATTTACTTTCCGTTGATCCGGCGAATCGTTCATTACTGAGTTGGGAAGCAACCGATGCTGTTCCCCCATCAACGGCTGATTGGCGCAATGATCCGCGCTTCATCGCGGCCGAAGAAGCACCCAATATGTTGGATCTGATTAATCCGAAATTTAAAACGATTCACTTTGATCCAGTTGACATGCCCGTTGAATGCGCCACGCTTCTCGGGCAAACGTTCATGAGTTTGCATTTAGCCACGACGTTTCATGTACCCAGTTACATGGATGCACTTTGGGATTTTGAAAACACAAAGGCGTACGAATTCCATAAGCAAATCTTGCAAGTACTGCAAAGCGGATACGGCGGTCAATGGCAGTTGAAGTCGCCCGTTCATCTCATTGATCCATGGGCGCTTAATGAGGTATATCCCGATGCGCGGTTCGTTCTCACTCATCGCGATCCAGTGAAAGTTGTGGCCTCCGTTTGCAGTTTGGTGGAGACACTGGCGGGGACATGGACCGATGCTGACTGGCGAACATATATCCAGACAACTTGGCCCGAAGTGATTGCTCGCCTTCTAGATAATCAATTGGCGTTCCGTGAAGAGTTAGAAAAATCTGGCCGCGGCGATGCTTTTATCGATATTTCCTATAGCGAATTTGTCGCCGATCCTTTGCCCCAAGTTGAACAAATGTATGACGCGTTGGGAATGGAGTTTTCTGCCGCCGCGCGTGCCGCAATGGTGCAACATACCGAAGTGCATAAGAAAGACCGTTTCGGTAGCCATAGTTACGGCTTAGAAGAATGGGGGCTTTCCGATGGAGAATTACGCGAACGCTTTGCCCCGTATTTGAATCGCTATGACGACTATTTACAATCAAGAAAGTAGACGAAATGAGTCCAGACTCCCCTAATTCAATTGAACAATTACTTGACGATTACGACGTAATTGGTTTGGCGGAACTCGTCGCACAAAAAGAAGTCACATCACTGGAACTTGTTGATGCTTCGATTAGCCGCATTGAAAAACGTAATCCTCATATCAACGCTGTCGTTGCTGATCGTTTTGAAGCGGCGCGCAATGAAGCAAAGACGGCAACTCCTACCGGCCCCATTGGCGGTGTTCCGTTTTTAGTGAAAGATCTCAATTGCGATGTCGAAGGATTGCCTTCAACATCGGGCTCACGTTTATTCGCTGATGTCATTGCCACTCGCGATAGCGAAATGGCTCGCCGTTTTAAAGCGGCGGGACTCATTATTTTGGGCAATACCAACACGCCCGAATTTGGAAAGAACGCCAGTACCGAGCCGTTACTTTTTGGACCGGCCCGCAACCCATGGAATCTTGATCATTCAACGGGTGGCTCTTCGGGTGGTTCCGCCGCGGCCGTTGCTGCCGGCATTGTGCCGGCAGCCCATGCCAATGATGGCGGCGGATCAATTCGTATTCCCGCCTCCGAATGCGGCTTATTCGGACTCAAACCAACACGAGGACGCACGCCAATGTGGCCAACGCCGGCGTCGTTTTCGTACCCAATTGGCATTGGTCATGCCGTCACTCGCACCGTGCGCGATAGCGCTGCCATCTTGGACGCCATTAGCGGTGGAGTTCCAGGCGATCCGGTGGGCACACCTCCACCGCCGGCGGAAGGTTCATTCTTAGCGGCGCTTGATGTTCCCTTACGCAATCTGAAAATCGGTTACTCCACCGAATCAGTTGATGGAAAAGAAATTCATGCTGATGGCGTGGCGGCCATCGAACGCACCGCGCAAATTTTGCGCGAACTTGGCCACGAAGTTGTTGAAGCACGCCCACAATGGGATCCAACTATTCCAGGCAATGTATTGAACAAAGTGATGGGTACGGCGAGTGCCGCCAAAGTGCAAACACGTCTTGCCGAATTACAACGTGATCTTCAAGAAGGTGATCTTGAACCGTTCAATACATTCATGCATGAGATCACGCTGAATTTCAGCGCTATTGATTTACATCAGGCGTTACAACAAATTGAATTGTTGAGTCGCAGCGTCGCTCCATTCTTTGCCACCTTTGATCTTTGGTTGACCGCCACGATCCCAGTACCCGTGCCACCACTCGGTTTGCTTGATACGACCAGCAACGAGGCCATGTTCAAAAACGCCGCACGGTTTTCCGAAATCACGGCCGTCTTCAATGTTTCTGGCAACCCTGCGGCGTCAATTCCTGCCGGTTTCGATAGCAACGGATTGCCCGTTGGTGTGCAACTGGTGGCGAACCATTGCGAGGAAGCATTACTGCTGCAAATCGCCAAACAATTGGAAATTGCACAACCATGGCCGCTGCTTGCGCCGTGGACGTACTAACGAAAGGTAAGAAATGAATTCCGCAAACGTTGCAACATCAGCTGTCGTTGTTACTGGAGGTGCATCGGGAATTGGTTTCGCCAGTGCCGAGGCTTGCGCTGCGCAAGGGCGACCAATTGCCATCTGGGATCTCGATCAAAGTACATCCGAAAAAGCCGCCGAACGAATTGCCGCGCAATTTGGCGTAGCCGCAATCGGCATTGGCATCGATGTCACCAAAACTGCGCAACTCGGCGATGCTGTGACCAAGTCGAAAGCAACAGTGGGAGCAATCGGCGGACTTGTGCATGCAGCCGGAATTGTGCGCACCGAATCAATCGGCGAACTCACCGATGATGCATGGGACGCGGTGCTCAACGTGAATCTGCGCGCTTATCCGATGTTGGTGCAAGCACTTCATGAAGAATTGGCCGCCACTCGCGGCGCCGTCGTTGGTATCGCATCAATCGAAGGTTGGATTGGCAACGCCGCCATCCCCGCTTACTGCGCATCGAAAGCGGGAGTCCTCGGAGCGACTCGCTCCATGGCGGAACGGCTCGGCCCCGAAGGCATTCGTGTGAACGCGGTTTGTCCGGGTTATATCGAAACCGCCATGCTGGCGCCCACATTGGCGATCCCAGAACTGCGCGCTCACTTTTCGTCGAATGCGATTTTGCAGCGAGTCGGCCGACCCGAGGAAATCGGCGAACCGGTAGCGTTTCTTCTGAGTGAAAAAGCGTCGTTTATTACCGGACAATCGTTGGTTGTCGACGGCGGCGTGTTAGCCATCGATTAACGGTTACTTACCGCATTTCGAACGATCAAGCACCCAGATGGGCAATCGATCGATGTCGGAATCGAGTTGATAACAACGGCTTAAGAAATCGCCAATTGGGTAACGCCACATCTGCGCGGGCGCCCAGTCGGTGCCAAGTCGTGCACCATCGACGATGACGGCCGGCGGATTGCTTTGAATGTCAGCCGAAAACATTTGCCAACGCGAACGGAATGGTTCTTCGCTGAGATCAATGTTGGTCAGATCGCTCTGACGACTGGCCCAATTCCCGGTGAGATAGCCGCCGTGCAAGAACGAACCTGCGGGTAAACGCTGTGCGGCAACATACACATCGGGTAACGCACCCCAAACATAAATGCGATCTGTCGGTTGCGTTAACGCCTGAATACGTCGACCAACGGAAGTGAAGTTTGAAAGGTCGGGTCGATAAACAACTGACAATGTGATCATGGCCGCCAACAACAACGCCGTGAGCGCAATGATGGACCGAATGGTGTTACGCGACGCTGTCGTTAAGGCGATTCCAGTTATGACCGCTAAAACAGGAACTAACTGTTGGTAATAGTGGCCGAAAAAGCGAAACCCAATTGGAATGACAGCCGCGGAAAGTACGAGCCACACCACGATGGTGGCATCAATACGAACACGCTTAACGATCGCCGCCCAAACCCCGTAAAAGAGTGGCAAATGAAGTAGCGCGAACACAATGGTCAGCCCAGTTCCCACTCCGAGCGCACGCAGCATTGACACGCCACCGTCGACGTAGTCGCCGTTTTCGATCCATGTCCAACGTAAATACGCATTTCCGAAAACGGCCCAGAAAAAAATGAAAGTAAGCGACGCGCTAACTGCCGTGGCCATTAAGGCACGGCTGCGTTGAGAATTTCGAAACGCTTCGAAAAGTACAACGAGCAAGACAACGACATACGGCTGCTTACAGTTCGCAGCAAGTACTGCCGAAAACGCGGCGAAAGCAAACCATGTTTGCGAATTAGATGATTGTCGTGCGCGTAATGCGCAATAAACCGCTAGTGATGCCGGCGCTAAACCCCAAAGTTCGAAGTTGGCGGCTTGAGCATCGGCCGGCAAAAACATCGCCGTGCCCGCGATTGCTAAAGCACCAGTCAAAGTCGAAAGATGTTTCGCGACACCCAGTCGACGCGCAATGGCCATCACGATGACGCCGTTGACAAAGATCAGCACTGCGACCGCTAGGCGAATCCAGCGCATATCAACTGAGAGTTCGCGAATCGCGGCGTAAATAAATGGAACAATCGGTGGCTTACGATCAATCACTTGGTGATAGAGATCGCCACCGCTCCCGATGACATCACCAGTAACGGAAAGGTATGCCTCATCGCGATCAAACATTCCGTTCCACAACACGCCGGGAAAGCGACTCACGACGGTAACAACAGCCAACACCAACAGCGCCGGCCATGGCCGGCGGAGAAGTCCGAGCAATTTCGCCGCACGGGACTGTTCAAACGGGAGAGTTGTGGCCACTTGATTCCATAAATGAGTTGAGTGAAATAAAGAATGCGTGCGTAACAGGATGGCAGAGACCTAGCCTCGAACCTAGTGAGCCCCAACGAGACATCTGCCGACCACGAATCTACCGCCTATTTACTGGACCGATTAGCCATTGCTGATGTGATGGCGCGCTACTGCCGTGGCATTGACCGCACTGATGAGCAACTGGTGCGATCGTGTTTTACTGCTGATGCCACCGATCAACATGGTTCGTTTAATGGAACTATCGATGAGTTCATTGCATGGGCGTTTCGCCTCTTACAGAAATACGACTCCACAATGCATCTCATCGCCAATCATCTCGCCGAAGTCGTCGGTGAAAATGCCGTCGCCGAAACATATGGGATCGCTTTTCATCGCAGCGACGACCCAGATCCAAAACGAAATCTCACCGTGGGTTTTCGCTATATCGATCGACTCGTAAAGGTAAATGGCGAATGGAAAATTGCCGAACGAGTCGCAACCACAGAATGGGTACAAGCCAAAGTCGCCGAATCGCATTGGTCCATTCCCGAAAATTCCGCCATCGGCGAACGCTCCCACGATGACGCGATTTTTCGTTTTCTCGAACACTTACACAAGCACTAGTCGATTAACAGATTGGACAAACCATGCGGGCCGTACGCTGCGAAAATCGAGTTCCTGAAGTCGTAGAAATTCCGGAGCCAACGCCAACAAAAAACAAACCACATGATGAAGTAGTGGTCAATGTTGCATCGGCCGGTATTTGCGGTTCAGATCTTCATTTAATCAATTACGGAATCGGCGCCACATTTGGTCATGAATTCGCCGGGACATTGAGTGATGGCACGCCGGTCGCAGTGCAGCCAATTGATCCCTGCGGTCAATGCGCCCGTTGTCTTGATGGCGATCTTCAACTTTGTGTGCGCGGTCCGGCGATGGCCTTTGGAGTTGGACGCGACGGCGGTATGGCGGAAAAGGTTCTTTGTCCAACGAGTTCACTTTCGCTCTTACCAAGTGGCGTCGATGTGAAAAACGGTTCTTTAGTTGAGCCTTTAGCGGTTGCCGTTCATGGTTTTCGTCGCGTGCAATGTCGCCCCGATGAAACCGTAGCGGTCATTGGTGGAGGAACAATTGGGCAAATGGCCGCCGTTGTGGCGCAACAAGTAGGCGCGCCAGTGCAACTCTCTGCCCGTCATGATGCACAGCGACAAGCGGCCGAGAGACTCGGCGTGGCATTGCGCACCGACGAACAATTCGATGTTGTTGTGGAAGCAGCCGGCACATCGGCGGCTTTATCTGAGGCAGTGAATCTTTGTCGTCCCGGCGGCCGTGTTTTATTACTCGGAAGTTATTGGGACGGCGGAATTGAATTCCCGGGAATGGCCGCCGCCATGCGTGAAGTCAATTTGATTCCATCGGTGATGTACGGACGCGTCGGACCTTCGCGTGACTTCGATGTGGCCGCCAGCATCTTGGCGCAACGTCCTGATCTTCCCGACGCCGTTATTACTCATCGATTCCCGCTCGATGCAGCCCGAGAAGCATTTGCCGTCGCGTCTGATCGTTCTGCCGGCGCCATCAAAGTTGTGCTCGAACCTTAACGATCAACAGCACAAAAAAGTTTCGTTACTCGAATGAAAGAGGCGCGCGGATTGTGCGTTTCAGTTCAGCGAAACCAGGTGTACGCGCCATCGTTTCCACGGCGGCCCACAACTCAACCGCTTGTTTTCCGCGTGGAATCGACGAAATAACTGGACCGAAAAGTGATGCTTCAGTTTCGGTACCTGGGGCAAATGTGAGAATCGGCGTACCGACATCCGGCCCCGTACGACTGAAAGCCAATTCCGATTCTTGACGCAGCAATTTGTCATGCTCTTCGTTGTCGGCTTGAACTGCCAACGACGCTGGCAAATCCGCATCACTCAAAATTGTTTCGATCAAATTTTCCGGAATCGGATCTCCGCCAAATATGGCCATTGAAACACCGCGGTGATGAAGATGTTCTCCGCAAGCGGTGTAAAAACGCGCTACACCATCGTTACCAACTTCGGAACGTATTGCGGCCGCGATACGCAAAAGACGTTTTCCGAGTCCATGTAAGAGCGGATAATTCGGCGGGAAATTTGAATAATCGGCATTCTCGTTAATGATGGCGAGACAAATAAACCGCCATTCCACTGTGTATTCACGTTGTGCTGAAACTTCGTTTACCCAACGACTTGTAATCCATGCAAAAGGACAAATGGGATCAAAGAAAAATTCGAGATCTGTTGACGTTGCTTTGCTCATTGTTCAACCATTTCTACAGCGGAGGATTACTGCAATGGTAAGCCATTCTAAGTAGGGTTACAGCGTGAGTGATCCTGACTCCGCGATTGAGAATTTCGCTGCACTCTTAGCGCAACGCGAGATAGCCCTTGCGCAAGCCGTACGCGATGGACGTCGTATGCGCGCCGAACGCGGACGCCTCGCCGTCGTTGATGCCACCCTCAAATTGATTAATGAAGGAAAGATTCCAACGTTCGCTGAAGTCGCCGAAAAGGCCGGCATCTCTGAACGGACAGCCTTCCGCTATTTCCCTGATCGCGAATCTCTCTTCGCCGCCGTCGCCATTGAAGTCATTCAATTGATTTGGCCTCATGTCGGACTCGAAAAGCCCGACGCCCCCTTACAACAACGTGTGGCATTGCTAGTTGAAAATCGTATGGCCCTCGCAAAGAAGGGCGGCCCTTTCGCGCGAATCGTTGATTCCTCACCTAAGTCAACAATGACCGATTCATTCCAAGGCGCGCGTCGCGCACGATTGCATGAACAGTTACTGATTTGGCTGTCACCCGAGATTGAAAACGTCGATAAGAGTGCGCCCCACGTCATTGGCGAATTGCTCACTTACACCGCCATTGAAAACTTGCAAAAGGTGTATTCCGACAAAGAAGTCGCCGAAATTTTGGAAGCGGCGGTATTGCATTTTCTGAATGCAGATCCTAAAACGCGTTCGTAATCACCTGGCACGAAAATTTCTTCTGGTCAGCAACGGGAAAAACACAGGCGACATCAAAACGGATTTCTTTTCCCGTTACTTCGTGGGCTCGCAACCAATCCATCGCCACTTTGCGGATTTTCATTTGCTTACGCCAATCGACAGCTTCGGCGGGAGTTCCAAAAGCAGCACTGCGACGCGTCTTTACTTCGCAAAACACAATGAGCGAAGTACTCATGGCCACTATGTCGATTTCGCCGGCGCGGGAACGCCACTGCCGATCAACGATTTGAAAACCGTGTTTTTCATACCAGCGAGCAACTAGCCGCTCGCCAAAATTTCCAAGTTGTCTACGATTCGTACTCATTCAACGTCATGGCATCTCGATTTCTTCGCGGGGAAGTTCTTCGATGTTGACGTCTTTGAACGTAACAACGCGGACATGCGAAACAAAGCGATTCTGACGGTACATATCCCATACCCAGGCATCGCGTAATTCAATCTCTACCCGTGTTCGGCCGTTTTCATGAACGACTTGTTGATTGACTTCATTGGCCAAATAAAAACGGCGTTCTGTCTCCACGACAAAGCGAAACATCGGACATACGTCCTTGTACTCGCGGTAAAGCTGCAACTCGACGTCGGACTCGTATTCCTCGAGATCCTCGCTGCTCACTAAGACTCAGTCCTAGATGCGCCTAGATGCGCTTTTCTTTGATCTTCGCGGCCTTACCAACGCGATCACGGAGGTAGTACAACTTGGCGCGGCGGACATCACCACGCGTAACGACTTCGATTTTGGCGACGATCGGCGCGTGCACTGGGAATGTGCGTTCTACGCCAACACCAAACGAAACCTTGCGAACGGTAAATGATTCTTGTAATCCGCCACCTTGACGACGGATAACGACGCCTTGGAAGACCTGAACGCGCTCGCGGTTGCCTTCGACCACGCGCACATGCACCTTTAAGGTGTCGCCCGGCTCGAAAGCAGGGATGTCGTCGCGGAGGCTTTTTGCGTCGAGAAGATCAATGGCGTTCATGGTCATGTCCTGAAAGTCGTGCACGGGCCAATGCCCGAGGGACTGTCATGCTAGGCCCCGCCCCCTAAACGGGGCAAGATCGGCTGGGTCTAGGCCTCGAGACCTTCGGCAGAGAAGCCATATTGCTCTAGAAGAGCCCTCTCTTGGCCGCTAAGGCCGCCTCGGCGCTCGATGAGGTCTGGGCGAGCCCGCAGCGTGCGGGCCAGAGCAGCCGCCCTGCGCCAACGCTCGATTTCCCCATGATTCCCTGAGCGCAGCACCTCGGGAACGTCCATCGAGCGGAATGAGGCTGGTTTGGTGAATTGCGGGTATTCAAGCAGGCCCGCCGAAAACGATTCATCACCGGCGGAGGAACTATTTCCCATGACCCCCGGCACTAAGCGCCCGACAGCCTCCACAATCACCATGGCGCCAACTTCGCCACCGCTTAAGACGAAATCGCCAATCGAAATTTCGCCATCACAAAGTTCGGTACGAATTCGATCGTCCACGCCTTCATAACGGCCGCACAGCAAAGAAAATCCTTCTCCGTTTGCTAATTCCGCCGCCATTTCCTGATCAAACGTTTTGCCCCCAGGACTCAGAAGATAGAGAGGCCGCGGAGGATCAACATGCTCAACACTGGCAAACACTGGTTCGGGCCGTAACACCATTCCGGCGCCTCCGCCGAAAGGAGTGTCATCAACACTGCGATGCACATCGGTAGTGAACTCGCGTAAATCGTGCACGCGAATATCTAATAGCGAAGATTTTTGCGCTTTACCGACAAGTGAGTGTTGGCAGAACTCTTCGACCATCTGCGGAAAAATGGTGAATACGTCAATGCGCATCGTCAATCACCATTCGTAGTTTCGTCGAACAACTCAAACAAACCCTCAGGTACGTCGACACGAATGACCGATTGCTCGTGGCTTTGCACGAAGACCAAGGGCACCAACGCGCCTGAATCCAAAACTAATAAGTCACTCGCCGGATTTTCTTGCACCGCAGTTACAAGACCTTGAACTTTGCCGTTTTGATCAACAACTTCACAGCCAATGAGTTCATGCACCCAAAGTTCTTCTTCGTCGTATGCCATTTTGGGTGCGAACAATAAAGATCGCGCATACTTTTCCGCTTCATTGCGATCGTTAATGACATCAAACTTCACGATCCAACGATGTTGATGAGGTCGCGAGGCGGTAATGACGAATGGTTCGCCGTTCACGTATAAAACCGAATTAACCGCAACGCGAGATTTTTCTGTGGTCGTCAAAGCAACGACGACATCGCCGCGTACTCCATGTGGTTTTTCGATGCGTCCGACCTCGAGGAAATCCTCGGGGTCAATCGACGAACTCAACCTCGACATCGCCACCATCGCGTGCGGCAGCCGCGCGCACAACGGTGCGAATACTCTGCGCGACACGTCCGCGCTTTCCAATTACACGTCCCATGTCACCTTCGCCGACATGGACGTTCAAGATGGTCTTCTCGCCGCTCGAATCAACTTCGATCTTCACGGCTGTCGGATCACTTACTAATTGCTTTACGACATAAAGAAGAACCGCTTGTGCAGTTTGGCAATCAGTTGCGGTTGTATCGCTCACGATGCTGCGCCGCGGAATTGATCCCAAGCACCAGAAATCTTGAGAAGCTTCTCAACAACTTCGGTCGGTTGCGCGCCCTTCTTTAACCAGGCCACCGCCTTGTCGTTGTCAATGGTGATCTCCGACGGTTCAGTGCGGGGGTTGTAGTGGCCGACGATTTCAATGAATCGACCATTGCGAGGTGAGCGCGAATCAGCAGCGACGATGCGATACGTCGGTTGCTTTGTCTTTCCCATCCGCATCAGGCGGAGCTTTACCACGGTGAATCTCTCTTCTTCGATTTAGGAGGCTTGCGCCATAACGGCTTTAAATCGTGGCCTTAAAAGGGTGGTCGGGGCAAGTTGACCCAACTTTCCCGTCGCCGATGGGAATTTAGGGCTTGGCAAACGGGTCATTTCCGTCGCCGAGAGGCGGTAACGACAAGCCTCGGCCCTTCAACTCGGCCTCAAAATCTGGGAGCCGGAGCGGTGGTGCACCTTTTGGCGTGGCCCGACCACCTTGGGTGACCCGACCTCCCGGGCCCTTACCTTTCTTTCCCTTCGCCGCTTTCCGACGCGATTTAGCAATGCGCTTGGAACCCATGCCGCCCATTCGCTTCATCATCTTCGACATCTCTTTGAACTGTTTGACCAATTCGCCGACTCGCGATGGTTCGGTTCCCGAACCGCGCGCAATGCGTACTCGTCGCGATTGATCGATTAAATCGGGATCGCGACGTTCTGCCGGCGTCATCGAACGAATGATGGCTTCAATACGCGCAATTTCCCCATCATCGATTTGCGCGTTCTTCACCTCTTTGGGAACACCCGGCATCATTCCTAAAACACCGGAGAGCGGACCCATCTTTTTCAACTGCTGCATTTGATCAAGAAAGTCTTCAAATGTGAATTGACCTTCCAGTAATCGTTGCGCGGCTTCCGCGGCTTCTTTTTCCTCGAAGGCTTCTTCGGCTTTTTCGATGAGCGTCAACATGTCGCCCATACCCAAAATGCGACCGGCTAAACGATCCGGATGGAAAAGATCGAAATCAGCAAGTTTTTCGCCGGTCGACGCAAAGGCAATTGGTCGCCCAACAACTTCTTTCACTGAAAGCGCCGCACCACCGCGGGCATCACCATCAAGTTTTGTCAGGATGACGCCGTCTAATTCAAGGGTGGAATGAAATGCTTCCGCCGTCGTTACCGCGTCTTGACCTGTCATGGCATCGATGACCAAGAAGGTGTAATCGGGCGACGTCACTTCCGAAATCTGACGCACTTCCTCCATTAACTCTTCATCGATAGCCAAACGGCCGGCAGTGTCGAGAATGACAATGTCGCGACCAGTCGTACGCGCTTCGCTCAGGGCGGCGCGGGCAACTTCCACGGGCGTCGTTGCTGCGGAGAACACCGGCACGTCAATTTGGCGACCCAATGTGCGTAACTGTTCAACCGCTGCCGGTCGTTGTAAATCGGCACCGACCAAAAGGGGATGACGACCTTGACTTTTAAACCAACGCGCCAACTTGGCCGAGTTCGTTGTTTTACCCGAACCTTGAAGACCGGCCATCAAAACAACTGTCGGCGGCTTCGAGTTATACGTAATACGAATGGTTTCGCCACCCAATGTTTGGGTGAGTTCTTCATTGACGATCTTGACCATTTGTTGGCCAGGATTCAGCGCTTTAGAGACTTCAATTCCAACCGCACGTTCACGAATACGAGCGCAGAAATTCTTGACGACATTGAAATTCACGTCGGCTTCTAAAAGCGCGAGACGAATTTCTCTTAGCGCTTCGTCAACATCGGCTTCGCTCAGTTTTCCTTTGCCGCGCAGACGGCCAAGGACACTCTCAAACCGTTCAGAAAGTGATTCAAACATCAGGAATCAGACCTTTGTTCAAACAACGCTTCAACAAACTCATTGGCATTGAACTCAACCAAATCGGAAATGCCTTCTCCCAAACCAACCAACTTCACCGGAATTCCGAGTTGTTCGTGAATGGCAATGACAATTCCGCCTTTGGCCGAACCATCCAATTTCGTAAGAACAACTCCGGTGAGTTCGACCGCTTCGGTGAACTGTTTTGCTTGGACCAAACCATTTTGGCCAGTGGTGGCATCGATAACTAGCAACACTTCTGTCACCGTGCCGGCACCCTTATCCGCCACACGACGGACTTTACGAAGTTCGTCCATCAAGTTCGTTTTGGTGTGTAAACGGCCCGCCGTATCAGCCAAAACAAGATCAATACCTCGTGCGCTCGCCGCTTCTACCCCATCAAAAATCACCGCCGATGGGTCGCTGCCTTCAGCTCCTCGCACTAACTCTGCGCCCGAACGCTCAGCCCACATGCCGAGTTGTTCAGCGGCCGCGGCACGAAAGGTATCGCCGGCGGCCATCAACACTGAACGGCCTTCGCTTTTTTCCCGGGCGCCTAATTTTCCAATCGTCGTTGTTTTGCCCACGCCATTTACACCGACAAATAGCCAAACGGTTGGCGACGTGTCCGCCATATGTAATGAGCGATCAAAATCAACTAAGCGAGCGGTGATTTCTGTTTTCAAAGCAGCCAAAAGTTGTTCGCCGTTTTGTAATCCATCGGATTTCACGCGAGTACGCAAAGTTTCGAGCAATTCCTGAGTGGCGGCCACACCAACATCAGCGAGGATCAATGCTTCTTCAAGTTCATCCCATGTTTCGGCATCAATTTTGTTTCGGCCCGCCAACGAGCCCATCGCGCCGGAAAGTGCGTTACGAGCTTTGCTTAAACGATCGCGGAATCGAACCGGTGCCGCCGGCTCGACAACTTCCTCGACAACTTCTTCGGAAACTTCTTCGGAAACTTCTTCGATTACTTCTTCAGCGTCGACGTCCGTCGGCGCGGTTGCGCTTTCGACGACGACTTCGGTAACGACGTCAGTAACAACATCGTCGTCACCGGCTACTACAACGTCCTCAATTTCACTTTCGACAATTTCAGGTTCGACAACATCAGTCGTAACGCGTCGGGTCGAAGGTGGTTCGAGTGTGGTGGTGCGGCGCCGAGGCAAAACAAAAGCCAGTGTGAAGCCGATCAACACACCAATTACAACGAGGACAACTATGAGAACGGTCATGGACCGCTCAGCCTAGTGGGGGGTGATCCAGTCCGATTCCCGCCACTGACATGGGGATTTAACGCAACGTACCCAGAGTGACTTTGATTTCTTGGGTCGACCCATCGCGCAGGACACCAACCGTGACCGTGTCGCCAGGGCTGTAGGCGCTGATCGTTCCGCGTAAATCATTGAAGGTCTGAATTGGCAATCCGTCAACCGAAACAATGACATCGCCGGCTTTGATTCCAGCCTGATCGGCAGCACCACCTGGAGTCACCGATTGCACATATGCGCCGGATTCGCTGCTGCGCGATTGGCTTGGACCGGTGAGGCCCAAACCAGCGCGGGTAACAGTTTCACCGGCAGCCAATTTGTCAGCGGCTCGTTTTGCCGTCGAGATCGGAATGGCAAAACCGATACCAGTGTTTTCACCGGTCTGCGAAAAGATGGCGGTGTTAATACCGATGATTTGTCCGCTCCGATTTGCGAGCGCTCCACCCGAGTTGCCGGGATTAATCGAAGCGTCGGTTTGCACCATGTTCACCACAACACCCTTGTCATTATCAACGGGACGATTGAGGGCGGAAACAATTCCCGAGGTCACGGTTTGCGTCAGACCATAGGGGCTACCGACCGCAACGGTGAGTTGACCGACGTATGGCTTTTCCGTTGCCAAAGTGGCGACGGGAAGATCAAGTCCATCAACTTGTACAACGGCGATATCGGTTCCGGTATCAGTTCCGATAACGCGTCCTTGATATGTCTTGCCACTGGCCGCACGCACTGTGACATTGCGAGAAGTACCAACTACATGCGCATTCGTCATAATGCGATTTGGTTCGTACACAACACCCGAACCCAAACCACCAGAGACATCGATTTGCACCACTGACGGACTAACAACCGATGCGGCATATGCAACTGGTTCAACCGCGGGATCAACTTTGATTGTGGGAGCCGCTACTGACGATCCGGAAATGACGGTCTTCGATTCATCGTCGAATATCGAACGAGCGCCGAAACCTAAACCGAACAAACCGAGAACCACAACCATTGCTAAAACAACGCGTCCAAAACGACGGGCGGTACTTTTTTGTGTTGCGCCAGTAGCAACCGTTGCGCCGTACATTGTTGATGCCGTCGGTGTTGCCGTCGGTGTCGTTGCTTCAAATGAAGAAGTTGATGAGTAACCCGATGAATATGGCGAGGATGAATACGACGACGAAGACGTTGTTTCATTTGTGTACGCGCTTGAGGAACCTGTCGCGCTGGTCTCATTCGTTGGAGGTGTCGGCGGAGTAGTCGACGCATTTTCATCCGCGCTTGGAGCCGTGTACGGCGCGGGAGGCGGGGGCGGCGTAAACGAAGGTGGGGGCGTATAAGTCGGCGGAGGAGTTGGCGGAACCGGAGGCATCGACCAACTCGGTGTCGACTCGTTTTCATTTTGGGGTTCTGAATCCCACGACATGGGAGCTCCTTCATTTGAATTGCTCGAATTAAATGTTACGGAGAAAGGTAAGAACTTCGACCGAAAACGCGCCGAAAGAAAAAACAGTTAAAAATCAGAGCGAAAATCAAACAGAAAGTGCAGGAATCCAAAGGGCAAATGCCGAACCACGTCCCACTTCGGAAACCAATTTCACTTCCCCACCATGCGCTTCAGCGATTTGACGCACAATTGCCAGCCCTAAACCTGACCGTGGTTCCGGTCCGCCTGTTCCCGCACCACGCCAAAATCGTTGGAAGACAAGATCTTGATCGTTGGCATCAATGCCGGGGCCTTGGTCTTCTACGGCCATCCAGATCCACGGGCCTTCGCGACCGGCGCGCAAGCGCACGGTCGTTCCGGGCGACGATAAACGCAGTGCATTGGCTAACAAGTTGCCGAGTGCCTGACGCAGTGCAAGTCGATCGGCAAACAACCAAAGATCATTATCGGCGGCAGTGAGTAACTCAATCCCGTCACTTTCAGCCGTGACGCGGAATTCATCGGCGGCTTCTTCAATCAAGAGTGACGCATCAACTGGAGCACGCTCTAACGACAACGTTCCTTTGCGGGCGTAAATCAAAAGGTCATCGACGAGTCGCGCCATTCTTTCGGTGGAACGCTGCACAACTTCGGCGGTTTGACGGAGATCTTCGGCAGTGGCGTTTGGATCGGAAAGCGTGACTTCCAAATTCGTACGTATAACCGCAAGAGGGTTGCGTAATTCGTGACTTGCCTCATGAATGAATTGACGCTGACCTTCAAATGCTTTGTCTAAGCGTTCAAGCATGTCATCAAAAGTGTCGGCCAAACGACGAAGTTCGTCATCGGGACCACCGAGATTAATGCGTTGCGAAAGATCACTGGCTTGGAAGTGACGCACTGTTTCCGAAATTTCACCAATTGGTCGCAACATACGACCGCTCACAAACCAACCAATGATGAGACTTAAAACGAAGAGAGCTAACAACGCAACTAAAGAATATTGACCAAGTGTTTGCACTACGCGAGCGTTGGACTGATTCTGCGCAATGCGGATCGCTTGTTGAACATCAGCAGTGAAAAAGTACGTATCTCCCGAACGCACAACATTTACGGGAAAGCGTTGGTTTTCCAGATAAATACGCAGACCGATATAAATCGCGAAGATGACAATGGCTGCTAAACCAAAAACCAGCGATGACCAAACCGCGGTGAGGCGAAAACGAATTGATCCCACCCATGACGGCAATCGATTCGCCCATTGCTGCGAGCGCGAATGAAGACGAGTTCGCACTGCGCTTTGGGACTGATCCGATTCCAGTGTGGTCATGTGTTCACTTCGTAGGTTCGAGTAACCGGTATCCACTACCGATAACTGTTTCCAACATTGCTTCCTCGTCGCCCACGGCCAATTTGCGCCGCAGCGTCCCTACCGTAACGCGCACGGTATTGGTAAAGGGGTCGGCATGTTCATCCCATACATGTTCCAAAAGAGTTTCTTGAGAGATCACTTCGCCCGGATGCAACATGAAATAACGCAATAAGGCGAACTCTTTAGCAGTGAGATCGAGTTCCCGTCCGGCGCGCCACGCGCGATGGCGAGCATCGTCGAGTTCTAAATCGCCAATAACTAACAGCGAACGAACGGCACTGGTATCGCGACGCAATAAAGAACGAGTACGCGCCAAAAGTTCCGGAAACGCGAATGGCTTAATGAGATAGTCGTCAGCGCCATCATCTAATCCGGCCACGCGATCATCGAGCCCATCACGGGCCGTCAAAAAAAGAATCCGAGGCTGAGGTTCGGCATTGGCACGAATCTGACGGCACACTTCCCGACCGTCCATTCCCGGCATCGTGATATCGAGACAAATCAGGTCGTAGGGGTTCCACATGGTCTTTTCCAATGCATCCGCCCCGCTAAAGGCCACGTCAACGGCATAACCTTCCCGTCGCAATCCCCGTGCTACGGCCTCGGCCAGCTCAACCTCATCGTCCACTACAAGAACTCGCATGATCGGAACGGTAGTTCGGCTTTATGGGAATCTTCGGTCCAATGTGGTCCACTACCCCCATGACCAGTTCTCTCTCTTCCAATCCCACCGCCGTTCCCCCCGAATTTCTCTCGGAAATACCAGCCAAGGAGTCTCGAATGACCGAGCCAACACAACAAGCAGCCGCCTCAATTGAGACGGCGATGTTTGAAATGAAAAAAGTAATTGTCGGTCAGGACCGCGCCATCGAGCGGTTATTTATCGGCCTCCTCGCTCGTGGACATGTCCTATTAGAAGGTGTGCCGGGCCTGGCCAAAACCTTGGCCGTCGAAACTTTGGCCAAGGTGGTGGGTGGCACCTATTCACGCTTGCAATTCACACCCGATCTTTTGCCAGCCGACTTAATCGGAACGCGCATATTCCGATCGTCGAGCGAAACATTCGATATCGAGTGGGGTCCGGTTTTTGCCAACATCGTTTTGGCCGATGAAATCAATCGTGCGCCGGCGAAAGTACAGAGCGCACTTTTAGAGGTAATGGCCGAACATCAAGTTTCAATTGCGGGCGTAACAAAACAAGTTCCAGAACCATTCTTGGTTTTGGCTACACAAAATCCAATTGAAAGCGAAGGCGTTTACCCGTTACCCGAAGCGCAACGCGATCGCTTTTTAATGAAAATTGTTGTTGGTTATCCATCAGCAAATGAAGAAATGGAAATCGTTAACCGCATGGGAGTTAATCCTCCTCAGGCGGCACAAGTTCTTTCTCTACAACAACTCGAAGAATTACAAAAAGCATGCGACGCCGTTTACGTCGCACCATCGGTAGCCGACTACGCCGTACGTTTAGTGTTAGCCACGCGTGAACCAAACACCTACGGATTAGGCGATTTGAGTTCACTTATTGCCTGGGGCGCAAGCCCACGCGCCACTCTTGGTTTAGTTGCCGGCGGGCGTGCACTCGCACTAATGCGTAATCGCAACTACGTCCTTCCTCAAGATATTTTCGATGTCGCGCCCGATATTTTGCGTCACCGTGTCGTGCCGTCATACGAAGCCTTGGCCCAAGGAATTTCCGTTGAACAATTGATGGCTCGCATTCTTTCCACGGTGCATGCACCGGTTGTTTCGCCATCACAAAATCCAACTTGGTCCGGTCAATGAAATGACAAATCGTCAACCACCATCCATTGAGCGCACGCCCGCAGCGGAGTTGTTGCGACGCCTTGAACTTACGGTGACGCGCCGCCTTGATGGTCTTCTACATGGAGATCATCGCGGCCTTACCCCCGGGCACGGTAGTGAACTGGGCGAATTACGCGCGTACCAACCGGGCGATGACGTTCGCCGTATCGACTGGAACGTGACCGCACGATTTCGCGATCCCCATGTACGCGACTCAATTGCTGATCGCGAATTAGAGACATGGATTGTTGTCGACTCAAGTGCGTCACTGGCCTTTGGCACGGCAACATGCGAAAAACGAGACGTTGCAATTGCTGCGGCGGCGGCAGTCGGTTTTCTCACTTCACGGACCGGCAATCGCATAGGTGCCATTACGGTGGCTCCGGAGGGAATTTCACCGCCTTTTCCGGCTCGCGGCGGACGCGTGCATATGCAGGCGTTACTGCAAAAACTGGTGAACGATTTAGGAGACCCGAGCCCTGGGCGCACCGACCTGACTACTGGTTTGCGCAGTGTCTCCGGCGTGGCAACACGACGGGGCTTAATTGCCGTCATTTCTGATTTTCTAGATCCCCGTGATTGGGAAGGCGCTTTGCACGCATTGTGTTTACGTCACGACGTTTTATGCATCGAGGTCGTTGATCCGATCGAGTTGGAACTTCCCGACGTTGGAATGATCGTGCTGCACGACGCCGCAACTGGCCGCGAGATTGAGGTTCCAACTGGAAATCAAAAGTTCCGTGAGCGTTATGCCGCGGCGGCAAAAGAGCAGCGAGAAAAGATCGCGGCCCGTATTCAAAAAACTGGTGCTGATCATTTGGTCTTACGCACTGACCGAGATTGGCTTTTAGACCTTGCTCAATTTGTGAGCAATCGACGTACTCGTATTGACGCGCGTATGCGCGCGGCGAGTGGAGGAAAACAATGAGTGGCTTTAGCTTTCTCACCCCATGGAGACTTCTCTTTTTAGGCGTCGTCGTTGCGCTCGCCGTTGCATATGTTCTTTTACAGCGACGTCGCTCTACCTATGCCGCCCGCTTCACCAATGTTGAACTTTTAGAGTCGGTACTTCCGAAAACTCCGCGCTGGCGACGACACGTCACGGCCGTTGTCCAACTTCTGGCCATTTCCTTAGTGGTATTGGCATTTGCAGAACCGGTACACGATGTGCGCGTTCCCCGTGAACGAGCAACAGTGATGTTGGCATTAGATGTTTCGCTTTCGATGGAAGCCACCGACATCAAACCGGATCGCTTTGAAGCCGCCAAGGCTGCCGCTATTTCGTTCTTAAGTGATGTTCCGGAACAAGTGAACGTTGGTTTGGTGACCTTTGCCGGCACCGCCACCGTGCGCGTGGCGCCGACCACTGATCGCGAGGCAGTAAAACTCGCCATTTTGAATGCCGAATTAGCCGACGGCACTGCTATCGGTGACGCAATTGTGGCGAGTTTGGAAGCGCTGAAGTCAGTCCCCGCGGATGAAAATGGAACACCCGTGCCCGCCGCCATAGTTCTCCTCTCCGATGGCACAACCACGATGGGCACATCCAACAGCGCAGCCATCTCGCAAGCCGTTGAACAAGGTGTACCGGTTTCAACCATCGCCTTCGGCACTGAAAATGGTTTTGTCACGTTGCCTAATGGTGAACGTGTTTGGGTTCCCGTTGATGCTCCGTCATTAGCGACTATTGCCGAGCGCACCGGCGGCAAAACCTATACCGCCGAAAGTCAGTCAGAACTTAAAGACATCTACGCCAAAATCGGATCATCGATCGGGTACGAAACCGAACAATCATCGTTAGTTCCGTGGTTTGTCTTCAGTTCACTCATCGTGCTGACGGCTGGCTCCACGTTTGCTTTGGTGTGGTCGAACCGATTGCCGTAACGAATATGTGATTGTCAGGACGAGACTTTTTCGGAGACAACTTTCGATGAACCACCCGGTTGCATCGAAACTCCGTAAAGACTGTCCGCCGCTTCCATCGTTCGCTTTTGGTGAGAAACGATAAGTAACTGCGCGTCATTTCGGAACTCGGCGACTAGCCCTAAGAAGCGACTCAAGTTCACGTCGTCGAGGGCGGCTTCAACTTCGTCCATGACATAGAACGGCGAAGGCCGTGAGCGGAAGACGGCAAACAGGTACGCAAGCGCCGTAAGCGAACGTTCACCACCGGAGAGCAATGAAAGTTTGCGCACGTTCTTGCCTGACGGTTTGGCTTCAACTTCGATACCCGTGGCCAAAAGATTTTCTGGGTCCGTGAGGCGCAAGCGTCCTTGACCACCCGGGAACAACGTCTCAAACAACTTCTCGAAATTGGCCGCCACATCAGCAAACGCTGCGGCAAAAACGCTCACGATTTCGCCATCAATGGCACGAATAACTTTCGCCAACTCGCGACGACTTTCTTTCACGTCTTCGAGTTGTTGTTCCAAAAATGTGTGACGCTCTTGCAACGCTTCAAATTCTTCAAGCGCTAACGGATTGATGGGTCCCATCAATCGCAAATCACGTTCAAGTTCACGCACTCGGGCGGCGGGATTTGTGCCATCGGGAAGTTCAGGCATTTCGGCGGCAATGGCCACATCAGGCTCACAATTGAGATCCCGACGCAAGGCTTCGACGGCTGCTTCAATGCGCATTTCCGTTTCGGCCTGTTCGATTTCGACGCGCTGCACTCGTTCACGAATTTCAGAAAGTTGTTTTTCGCGTTCCGAACGATCACGGCGTAAACCATCAAGTCGACTAGCCACTCCCCGAGCCGCTTCCGATTGGCGACGACGTCGTTCACGGAAATCGTTGAGCCGTTCTTCGATAACTCGGCTGCGGTCAGCAACCATCTCGATCATCCGATCAAGTGCGGTTTGGGCACGATCCAATTCCATACGACGTTGCGCCGCTGCCTCGCGTTCGGCTGCCGCGCCATCTAAGCGGGATTCAACTTCGCTTAAACGTCCAGTGAGGAATTGACGACGTTCAACAACGGCCACGCTTCGTACTTCAAGATCGCTGCGACGTGAACCGACTAATGCCGCTTGCTCTTCTAAGCGCTGACGCGAATCAGCCATTCGTCGAGCCGATTCGGCCAAAGCGTTGTCGGCCTCTTCTAATTCAGGAAGTTGTGTTTCCAATTCGGAAATACGAGCCTCTTCCCGACCAACTCTTTCAACCAATTCGGAAAGATGAGTGGTTAAGGCTTCTAATTCGGTACCGGCATCACGGCGGTCAACTTCGACACGCTGCAATCGATCTTGCGCCGCTGTGAGTTTGGCGTCGTTACTGTCGAGTTCGCCGGCGATTTCCGCTTCGGCTGCTTCGGTTTGTTGCAACTGCGTACGTGCCCGCTCTAATTCGTTGGCGGCGTTCTTTGTTTTTTGTTCGGCAGCCGCAGCGCGATCTTGAGCTTCTTGTAATGCGGCCCCAGTTGCACCGGCGCCAGATGCTCCGACCTTCCAACCACTGGATCCAAATCGATCGCCGGCCGCGGTCACGATGATTGCATCGGGATATTGCATGGCCGCGTCTAACGCTTGCACCCAATCGCCCGAAATAATGACAGCCGAACCTAAAAGCGCGTCCAAAAGATTTTCGACATCGGCGCGTTGGGCGCGCACATGTTGACGTAACGGCGTTCCCACCGGTGGAGCGGAACGCATTGAACGATTCGCACCCAATGCCAGAATGGCGCCGCTCGCGGTCTCTTTTGCTAACTGATCGAGTGCACGTCGACCAGAATCAACACCGTCGACAACTACCGCACCCAATGCATCGGCAGCGGCCGCTTCGAAAGCCGCTTCAAATCCGTTATCGACATCAACTAGATCAAAAAGCGTTCCAAGAACGCCCGAAACATTGGCTAGGCGCGCCGCACCGGCTTTGGCGCGGGCCTCATCAAGTGCAAGAGCAAGAGCTTCGGCACGTGCTTGCCAGG
>JBEGMF010000020.1:0-27939 GCA_041183205.1 Actinomycetota bacterium
AACGAACCGAACGCGCTGACAATGTTGTAACGACCGTGTCCACCAAATTTGCGCGCCAACTTAATGGCACACTCATTGGCCTCGGCACCGGAATTGGCAAAGAACACTTGGCCGCCGCCACCAATTAATCGATCAAGGATCATCGCCACTTGAGCACCCGGTTGTGAGGCGTACAAATTGGAAACGTGAACAAGTTTTTGTGCTTGGGCATAAATCGCCTCAGCGATTTCGGGATGCGCGTGACCAAGCCCGCAAACCGCAATACCGGAGAGAAAATCAAGATAGGTCTTTCCCTCAATATCGGTGAGGTACGAACCTTTACCTTCAACAAACATCACCGACGGCGCGGCATAGGTGGGCATCAGCGGACAATGATCAAGTCCGGCCGGCGCGTGCACGGCCTGTGAATGGCTACTCATGGGAATCCTTTGTAATCATCGTTCCCACACCTGCGGTGGTGAACAATTCCAATAACAAAACATGTGGGATTCGCCCGTCTAACAAGTGCACCGCCGGCACACCGTGTTTGATCGCCACTAAACAAGCTTCAACTTTCGGAATCATTCCGCCGGAGAGGATTCCTTTTTCCTGCAATTCGGATAATTGTTTCGGCGTTACTTCACCAATTAACGACGTGGGATCGTCGATATCACGCAAGATGCCGGCGATATCGGTGAGGTACACCGCTTTTTGTGCACCTAGCGCACCGGCGATAGCACCAGCAACGGTGTCAGCATTGATGTTGTATGCCTGTCCATCGACGCCCACTCCAATGGTGGACACCACCGGAATGAAACCCTGATCAAGAAGTGAATTCAGGATCCGAGGATGCACTTTGTCAACATCGCCGACAAACCCCAGTTCGGGGTCTAATGCGCTGGCTTCAATTAAGCCGGCATCTTCTCCTGATACACCGACGGCAAGTTGACCATGGACATTGATAGCCGAAACGATTTCCCGATTCACTTGGCCAACCAACACCATCCGCGCAATATCAAGCGTTTCTTCATTCGTGACCCGTAAGCCATTTTTGAATTCGGATTCAACGCCCAACCGCGACATCAATTGATCGATTTGCGGACCGCCACCATGCACAACAACCACCCGAATACCAACCGAGTGCAAAAGCACAACATCGGTTGCCAATGTGGCGGTCAATTGTGCATCGACCATGGCATTGCCGCCCATCTTCACAACAATGGTGGCGCCACGAAACTTTTGGATGTACGGCAACGCTTCGGCCAAAACCAAAGCTGTGTCCATTTCTTTTTGCGGAGTAGTGGCCGGTGCGCTGGCACCGGGTTTCTTCGAAGCGCTCATGACGTCCCCATGTTTTCGTCGATATAGGCATGCGTTAAGTCGTTGGTGAGAATCGTGGCCGTACCGTTACCAAGACCAAGGTCGGCTTCGATAAGCAGTTCACGTTGCGCCATATGATCGGCAACTTTTTGTTCATCATGCGAAATGGTTTCCGAGGCCTGACAAACGGTCACTCCCCCGTAGGCCAGAGAAAATTTGTCGGGATCAAATTCGATTCCGCAGGAACCTAAATCACTGGCAATACGTCCCCAATACGGATCACAGCCATACCAGGAGCATTTCACCAAGTTGGAACGAGAAACATAACGTGCGCCTTTCAACGCTTGTTCGTCGTTCGCTGCACCTTTAACGATCATCGTGACAACTTTTGTTGCCCCTTCGGCATCGGAGCACATCTGCTTCGCCAAACTGGCACAGGCCATTGCCACCGCGTCGTTTAATTCATCTTGAGAAACTTCGCCGGCTTCACCAGAGGCAAAAAGCAAAACGGTGTCGTTAGTTGACGTACAACCATCAACGTCTAACGCATTGAATGAATTTTTCACTCCGTACAACAATGCTTCTTTAAGTTGCGCCGGAGTAGCCGCCGCGTCAGTAGTGAGCACGGCGAGCATTGTGGCCATATTGGGCGAAAGCATGGCGGCGCCTTTTGCCATGCCACCGACGGTGAATCCACTTTTTTCGACGATGACTTCTTTCGAAACCGTATCGGTTGTCATGATGGCCGTCGCCGCCGCCACTCCACCATCAGTCGATCTTCCGGCAACTAACTCGGGGATTGCCGTTGTGATCACATCGATTGGCATAGGAATACCGATCAATCCGGTGGAACACACGAGAATCGATTCAGTTTCAACATTTAATTGCTTGGCGACACCTTGAGCCATTGCCAACGCATCTTGCATTCCTTGAGCGCCCGTGGCGGCATTGGCATTTCCCGAATTCAGAACAACACCAACGCAATAACCACCCGTTGTCAGAAGATGGGACTGACAAAGTTGAACGGGCGCAGCTTTCAATTTGTTTTGTGTAAACACACCAGCGGCCGCAACGGGCTTTCCATTGGCGGTAACAACAAGAGATAAATCGCGATTGCCAGAAGGTTTAATTCCAGCGGCGATTCCGTTCGCTACAAAACCTTTTGCCGCTGTCACACTCACGGATACAAACCAATCGTTGAGAGACCAAGTTCTTCACTTTGTCCAGTGATGATGTTGGCGCATTGCAAAGCCTGGCCCGCGGCGCCTTTACCTAAATTGTCGATAGCACCCATGGCAATCACCGTATTGGTCCGAGCATCAACCCGAACCGAAACGTGAGCGCTATTTGAACCAGCACATGACTTCGTTGCCGGTATGCCGTCGATGACGACTACGAACTGCTCATCGGCATAGAACTCTTTGTAAAGGCTCATCAATTCTTCAGTAGTGAACTGCTTGCCGCTGAACTTTCCGTAACACGTCGTCAACATGCCCCTGTTCATGGGAGCCAGATGCGGAGTAAACGTAACGGCCATTGGTGATCCGGAAACTTTTTGCAAAATCATTTCGATTTCTGGCGTATGCCGATGGGAGGCAACGCCATAAGCAGTGAAGTCTTCATCCACTTTGCAAAATGTTGTTGTTTCCGTGGGCGCCCGACCAGCACCCGAAACGCCACTGACGGCGTTAACGATTAACGAACTTTCATCGACAACACCGTGCGCAACGAGGGGCGCCAACGTGAGCGATGCACAAGTCGGATAACAACCAGGAACGGCAACATGCGTGGCGCCCTCTAGTGATGACCGATAAAACTCGGGAAGCCCGTAAACAAACTTGGATAAATACTGCGGTGATGAATGTTCTTCGCCGTACCAGGTCGGATACAAGGATGCGTCGGCTAAACGAAAATCGGCGGCGAGATCGACAACCTTGGGAACAATGTCGAGCAGTTCCCCCATGACTTTTTGCGACTGTCCGTGTGACATCGCGAGGAACACAAGATCAATTCCATTCAGTTCCGACAGGTTCGATGGGTCGAACACTTGGCCGGCATAGGCCGCCGCCAATGAGGGATAAAGCGAACCGATGGGCGTCCCTGCTTGCGAATCGGCCGCGGCCACCGCAACTTCAAAGCCAGGATGGCCCGCCAATAAACGCAGTAATTCGGCACCCGCGAATCCAGAGGCACCAAGTATGCCGACCTTGATCGGAGCGTTCGCAGAAGCGGATTTTGGGGGTGTCATTCCCCTAGCCTATATATTCATACATCGCAATGCAAGAATATTCATTGCCCCAAGGGCTTAATTTTCCCGCAAATTGACCGAAAGTGCACTGGCGGCGGCCAATACCGCTTGGCGGGCGCTAGTGAGATCCTCGTCAGTGAGTGTGCGTTCGGTCGATTGGAACCGTAAGCGATAAGCCAATGACCGGCGCCCGTTGGGGAATCGGAACACATCGAACAATTCACACCGAACACAAAGTTCCCCCGCTGCTAAGCGCAAAGCCTGCGCCAACTGCGCTGCCGAAACTTCTTCGGGCACATCAAAGGCGAAGTCCATATCGCTCGAGGGATAACGGCTGATGGCGCGATAACGATGTTCGGATGCCGGCAAAGCCAACAACGTATCGAGATCAAGTTCAAGCCAATTCACACGCTCGCTTAATCCGAAGGCTTCGATTACGGCGGGATCAACTTCACCGATCTGTCCAACGACGACCGACCCAACACACAACATGCCCGAACGACCGGGATGCAAACCTTGGGGAGGACGCGATTGGTCAATGGAAATGTCATAACCCAGCGTTGTGCCGAGAACCGCGAGAGTGCGGGCCAACTCCCGACTATCGGATGCTGCCGAGATGATGGCGAAATGCTCGCGCTCATCAGGAAGCGGTGTTGCGGTGGTTGGACGACGGAACACTTTTCCAATTTCAAATAACTGCACGGCAAAACTGCGATGCGATTCGTTAAAGGCAACGGCGCGTAACAATCCGGGACGTAACGATGTGCGCAAAACACTTTCTTCCGCCGCTAACGGATTCGTAAGCGTGATCACTTCATCATTCAGACCACAGTTGGCCATATCTTCCGGAGCCAAAAATGGCAATGGCATTGCTTCATGGAAACCGAGACCGATAGCAATTTCGCGCAATGCGCGGCGCTTTTGTTGCCGATCAGTGAGATGGCCAATTTGCGTTGAGGTTGAAAGTTTCGGTGTGATTTTGCTGTAACCAAAATGACGAGCGATTTCTTCGATGACATCGGTTTCGGTGGTTACATCCGGACGGAATGAAGGCGCAATCGCCGTAAACGACTCGCCGGTTGTTTCGATAGCAAAACCGATTGGCTCTAAAAGTGCTTTCATCGTGTCGGTGGCGATTGACGTACCTAAAAGTTGGTTCACGCGCGCCGGTCGCACCGCAATGGGAAGCCGCTCGGGCAATTGACCATCTTCAGTAATAGAAAGTTCAGTCAGCACTGCACCTGGCAACAGCGAAACAAAACGCTGGGCGGCAAAATCGACCATCTCCGGATCAGTGCCCCGTTCGAAACGAGCAGATGCCTCTGAGCGCAGGCCCATGAATTTCGACGATCGGGCGATCGCCAACGGTTGCCACCATGCGCATTCCAAAAAGACGCGGGTTGTCGATTCGGAAATCTCAGTTGAAGCGCCACCCATAACGCCGGCAATGCCAATGGGTTCGTTCTTCGAATTAGTAATGACACCGTCACGGTGACCGGTGAGCGTGCGCACCTGACCGTCAAGGGTTTCAATGGTTTCGCCCTCATTGGCCCATCGAATAGCAAATGTTCCGTCACTTACTTTGTCGGCGTCGTAGGTGTGATTGGGTTGGCCCAATTCGAGCATCACATAATTTGATGCATCAACCACATTGTTAATTGGACGCATACCAGCAGCCACTAAGCGATCCGCTATCCAGCGCGGTGATGGTTCTACCTTGATGTTTTCAATTAAGCGAAGATGAAATCGACCACAAAGATCCGGATCTTGGATTGTTACCTTTGCTGTTTGTTGCGCAGGACTGGTTGACACCGTTTGCGTCGGAATAGCAAATGGAAGTCCAAGGCGGGCGGCTAAGTCACGAGCCACACCGGCGACCGAAAATGCATCCGGCCGATTAGGCGTGATATCCAAATCGAAAATCACATCGGGAACGATTGACAACGCCGTGGCAATCGGTGTGCCGAGTGAGAGCGATGAATCCAAGATGTAAATACCGGAATGATCGTCACCAAGGCCCAATTCGCGTCCTGAGCACAACATGCCGTTCGACCATTCGCCGCGCATTTTGCGCCTTGCGATTTCCATACCGTCGGGCATGACCGTTCCGAGAGTGGCTAAAGGAACAAGATCCCCCACCGACATGTTGAATGCACCGCAGCAAATTTGTAATGGCTCACCATCGCCACAGTCGACATCGACCAACTGAATTTTGTTGGCATCCGGATGCGGACGTAACGCCAAAACTTTGGCGACGATAATGCCGTCGAGACCTTCACCTACGCGTTCGATTGTTTCTACGGCCATGCCGAGATCGCTCATGACATCTCCAAGAGCAACCGGGTCATCGCTCGGGAACGGAGCAAATTCTTGCAACCATGACAACGTGACTTTCATGATGGGAACTGCTCCAAGAATCGAACGTCACCGGTGTACATCTCACGAATGTCATCGACACCATGACGCATCAACGCCAATCGATCGAGACCGAAACCAAACGCGAATCCCGACCACTCTTCGGCATCGAGGCCAACGTTGCGCAACACATTGGGATGCACCATGCCGCAGCCGCCTAATTCCAACCAGCCGGTTTGTCCGCAAGTACGACAACCATCTCCTTGGCAGAACAAACAATTGATGTCGTATTCCGCCGATGGTTCAGTGAACGGGAAATACGAGGGACGCAAGCGCGAATGAATAGCGCCGCCAAAATACGCCGAAGTGAACGCTTCCAGCGTTCCGGCCAGATCGGCAAAGGAAATGCCACGATCAACGACGAGGCCTTCAATCTGATGGAACACCGGCATATGGGATGCGTCAGCGGTATCGCGCCGATAAACGCGGCCCGGCATAACCGAATAAATAGGCGGCGGTTGATCGGTCATCACGCGGATTTGTACCGGCGATGTATGTGTGCGCAATAAAACCGTTTCGGGCTCGCCGTAATCGACATAAAGCGTGTCCCACATGCCGCGCGCCGGATGCGCCGCTGGAATATTCAATGCTTCAAAGTTGTACCAATCGGATTCGACTTCCGGCCCTTCCGCCACGGTGAATCCCATACCAACAAAAACATCAACCAAGTGATCCCAAGTTTGCGTCACTAGATGACGCGTACCGCGGGCCGGCACTGACAAAAACTCGGTGAGATCGGTTTTCTCGGCCGCGATTTGGGCGGCTAACTCCGCCTTACGTAATTGCTGACCCCGCGTCTCGATCGCCGCTTCAAGCGCATTCTTGGCCTCGTTAAGCGCCGCACCCATTTGTTTGCGTTGCTCGGCATCAAGATCACCGAGGGTTCGCTTCAACTGCGTCAACGCGCCTTTCTTGCCCAACAGTTCTGATTCAACGGCGCGCAAGTCGGCCACCGATGCGGCCTCGGCAATCCGCTGAGAGAAATCAGTTTGCAACTGCTTGAGATCATCGGTCATTCGTTAAGAGCCTTATCGGTATCGGGTGGCTGGTCCAATTCTTTTTAATCGCTTTATCGCCGCTGTCTTGCTATCTCAAAGAGTAGAACCGAAGCAGCGGTAGCAACGTTGATGGACTCGACCGTGGCCGCCATAGGGATGGTTAAGCGATGTGAACAAAGTGAAATGACGGAATCATCAAGTCCATGAGCTTCGGAACCAAACAGGACAACAACACGCTCAGCGAGCGCGCAATCTTCAGGACGCTCTCCCCCATTGACCACTGTGGCAATAGTGGCGAATTGCCGATCAGTCGCCATCTTCGCTAAGTCAGTGGCCGAATCGACAATGGCAATGGGTAAACGACAAAGTGAACCCGCCGCGGCGCGCACCGCTTTAGGACCGAAAGGGTCGGTGGATTCACCAGCGAAAATGACGCCCGCGGCACCAAACGCTTCCGCAGCGCGCATAATCGTGCCGGCATTTCCAGGATCATTGATATCGACTAAAGCGATAAGCGCGCCATTAGTTTGAAAAAGATCGGCGACGTCGGTCGTTTTAATCGGCGCAGTTGCAATGACACCTTGCGGCGAATCAGTATCGCTGATCTTTACAAACACCGATGAGGGAACTCCCCAAAGAGGAATATCAACGTCAGTCGCTAATCGGACGATCTCACGCAGGACCGACCGGTCATCGGCGTTTTCCCAACTTTCGACATCGATGAAAACTTCATCGAAGGCAAAACCGCCGAGTAAAAGTTCGCGCACAGCATTCGGACCTTCGATCACAAATCGACCAGCGTCCGTACGCGCCCTACGGCGCCCTAAAAGGCGCCGTAGGTCTGCGATACGTGGATTGTTCGCGCTGAGCGGTGTGAGTTCAGCCGCCATTAAGCAGCAGAAGCCGCTTCAACTAACGCGGTGAACGCCTTGGGGTCGTTAACGGCCAAGTCCGCCAACACTTTGCGGTCCACTTCAATGCCAGCTGATTTCAACCCAGCCACGAAACGTGAATAGGTGGTGCCGTTTAAACGACAAGCGGCGTTGATGCGTTGAATCCAAAGTTGACGGAAGTCGCCTTTGCGCGCACGACGGTCACGGTATGCATATTGCAATGAATGCATGACCTGTTCGTTGGCGGCACGGTAAGAACGGCTCTTGTTGCCGTAATAACCCTTAGCGCGTTCCAGTGTTGTCTTGCGGTGCTTTTTACTAGCGACAGCGCGCTTTACTCGGGCCATCGTTTACTCCTTCAGTAAGTGAATATCGATCGATATTCGACGGGCGAAAAATTGATTTGAACTGCGCTTACATTCCCAATTGGCGACGCACGCGGGCGGCATCACCTTTAGCCAGGACGTAATCGCCTTCCAGATTGCGCTTACGCTTCGGGGACTTCTTTTCCAAAATGTGATTCAAGTTGGCCTTACGGCGAGTGATTTTGCCGGTGCCCGTAATCTTGAAACGCTTCTTGGCTCCACTGTGTGTCTTCATTTTCGGCATTGTCTGCCTCCTTGTTCTCTACGAAGGTTGCGGTGATTCGGTTGATTCCGTTGGGACGTCGATTACGTCCGTTACGTCGTTTGCTAATTCGGTGACGAGATCGGAATCAGACTCTTCAGTTGTTTGAGAAGTTGATTTCTTCTTTGCTTGCGACTTTTTGTCCGGACCTAACACCATGGTCATATTGCGGCCGTCGATCTTGGGGTACACCTCTACTTTTCCAAGTTCGCTTACTGCTTCGGCCACCGAATCGAGGATGCGTCGCCCTAATTCGGGATGTTGCATTTCTCGACCACGGAACATGATGGTGATTTTGACCTTGTGACCCTCTTGGAGAAATTGCTCAACCTTCTTGGTCTTCACATCGAAGTCGCCAGCGCCGATCTTCGGGCGGTACTTCATTTCTTTCACGACCACATTGGTGCTCTTCTTACGAGACTCTTTCGCTCGTTGTGCGGCTTCGTATTTGTATTTGCCGTAGTCCATGATCCGACAAACCGGAGGATTGGCTTTATCCGCCACTTCCACCAGGTCGAGTTCAAGTTCTGCAGCCATACGAAGAGCTTCCGTTAATGGCGTAATTCCGATTTGGGCCCCATCCGGTCCAACGAGTCGTACTTCACGTGCGCGAATTCGATCGTTGATCCGTGGTTCTGTATTGGCGGCCGTAGCTATGGCCGTTCACTCCTCATTCGTGCTTGGTCCTCCCGAAGCAAAGTTGATGTAACGGTGGTATCTCTTCTTCGTTTTTGGTAGTTGGCCAAAAAACAAAAAAGGCAGATACCGACGAAAGCCGACATCTGCCACAACGGCAAGCAGCGGAACGCCACTTGCTAGGTCGCTTTGATGAAGACCACTGCGTACTGTCGGGCCAAGGACCACGTTCGTAGCAGGGTGGGGATGAAATCCCGCTTTCGTTAAGTTGTGAAGCCTTAACGATACTCCTTTTCCGCTTTCAGCCACAAAAGTGGGGTTCCACCGGCCCTTTTGGGCAAACTCTTAGGGCAAAGGAGTCGCAACCGTGCCATCTTCAACCGATTCATCCGATGAATTCCGCAGTGCCGAAAGCGCGTCATCGCTTCTAGGAGCACCTGATTTCTCTGATCTCAGTGACGAGGAACGTCTGGCCGCCGAACAATTAATCGCCGAAATGGCACATGTGCGCGCCGAGATTGTGGCGGCGCCGGCAGAACAAATCGTCGCCAACCATCTCATTGGACTGTACGAATTGGCTTCGGCTCATCTCAGTCAACCCGAACCAAATTTCATCGCCGCGTCACTGGCGATTGATTCCATTGCTGCTGTGTTGGCCGCCACCGAAGGTCGACTGGGCGAATCAGAAGAACAACTCCGTCAAGCATTAGTAGTAGTGCAAACCTTCTTTGTTCGTCGCAAAGAACAAAGCGAGTAAACACTGACTTAGGCGGCGAGATTCCGTTTCGAAAAGAAATACGCGCCCACGACACAAACGACTAATCCAGCACCAATCATCACTGGCGCGTGCCACCAGATGAACCCGTTCACTAACGGCGCATCATTCGTGGCCCACCAAAATGGTGAAAACCATTTGGCATTACGCAACCAATCGACAATGCCTGATAACGAACTCGCCAAGTACAAAAGCGCGCCCGCGGCGCCCGAAATTCCGAGCGCCAGTGGACGCGAACCAGTTGCTGCGCCAATAGCGAGTGCTAACCAGCCAAAAATAATGCCTAAAAGAACAATGCCCGTCACTGCACCAAGCACGTTCGGAAACGAAAGGCCGAGATTGACAATAGGGCTCGCCACCATGAGCGAAACCACGATGACGACACCAAAGATGATTGCATCAAGCGCAATTAACGCTGCCGATTGACGAAAAACACTGCGTCGCGTAATCGGGTGGGACAGAACGAGATCCAATACTCCCCGATCTTCCGCACCGGCGATGGCCGCGCCACCCGCACCGATAGTGAGAACCATGACAAAGATCGGAATCATGAAGCCGAAGAGTTCTCCGGATATAAAGCCCGCTCCCGTGGCCATCGAATAATTTTCGGCTCCCATTAATTGCAACAACACTTCAGGAAGTTGCTGTTCCAACTCCGCCAGTCCCGGCGCCGACTTAATTGATGGCCAAACCGCAGCGATGATGGCGATATAGACCGCCACACCCAGCGACCACCAAAGTAGAGAACGGCGTCGTTCGCGCAAACCATGACGCAATACGGGCCAACGCAACAGCAGCGAACTCATTTTTCGCCTCGGTAAAGATCGAGAAAGACTTCATCGAGATCCGCAGCGCGAGACAGCAAATCTATTACTTCAACATTTGCTAGAGCAGAAATCAATGGCGCATAGGTACCGCCGTAAGCGAATTCAAAACCACCATCGTGTCGGTCCAAATCAGTGACATCTTCTAGATCGCGAAGAATGTTCCAGCAACGCTCAACATCGTTGGGGGCAACCGTCAATGTGATCCGTCGTAAACCGCGATGACGCAGTGACGTCACCGATTCCACGGTGAACAACTCACCATTACGAATAACGCCAACAAGATCGGCCGTATGTTGCACTTCATCAAGAGAATGCGAGGAGAGAAAAACCGTTCCTCCATTACCGACATAGTCACGCACTAAACGATGAAATTCATCTTGCAATAGAGGATCTAATCCCGACGTGGGCTCATCTAAAACGACGAGTTCGGGATTGTGTTGAAAGGCTTGCACCAATCCGATCTTTTGACGGTTTCCTTTCGACAACTGCTTAATCGGCCGATCAAGTTGCACTTTGAATCGTTCCACTAATTCGTCGCGGCGTACGGGTGGAGTATGCGGACGAAGCGACGAAAGCCATTCCAATACTTCTTTACCGGTCATGGAATGTGGCAACGCTAAATCGCCGGGCAAATAACCTGTGCGTTCACGAATCGCAATCGAACCTTTAATCGAGTCGTGACCGAGTATTTCCGCGCTCCCTTTTTGCGGACGCAATAGATCAAAAAAGATCCTGATGGTGGTTGTCTTGCCAGCGCCGTTTGGTCCAAGGAAACCGAAAACCGATCCACGGGGAACGGTGAGCGAAACATTTTCGATTCCGCGCCCATGCGCATACGACATCGTCAAGTTTTCGGTGCGAATCGCCGCCGGTGCGCTCAGGCGATCGGAGTTATCTCCGCTGCTTCCCATCGACCCAGCCGACCCGTTCGCACTGCCCATGTCACCACCGTACCCACATTTATGTTGCGGGACTGATCGGCAATGGCCGTGCAGTGGAAAGGCCAACGCGTACCGTCTTCTGACTCCACCACTCCCAGGCCGCGTTCGAAATCAAACTCGACCACAACGCCTTTCGCCGGCGCAAGAGAACGGGGCGTAAACATTTAGGGAACGATCTTGGCTATCGGTAATTCGAGAATGTCAGTGGCGCCAGCGTCGCTTAATGCCGGAATCAAAATATTGATATTGCGTTTTTCCACCACGGACTCAACGGCGTAACCCGCTCCACCGAATAATTCGTTCACGGTTGGCGACTTCAATGAAGGCAGAAGTGAAATAACGCCATCGAGCCGATCTTTGGGGACATTCAATTTCACTAATACTTTGCCACGGGCATCCAGAACGCCTTCGAGCAACGTTCGTAATTGTCGCATGGCATGCGCTTTTTCGTTGTCAGCAAATGAGACGGGATTGGCAATCATCTCGGTATACGAAACCAGGATCTCATCAATGATCTTCAAACCAGCTGCTCGCAGTGCATTGCCAGTTTCAGTGATATCGACAATGCAATCAACAATGTCGGGAACCTTGGCTTCGGTGGCGCCATAGGAAAGTTTGATATCGGCTTTTACACCTTTGCCGGCAAAGAATCGCTCCGTAAGTTTCGGGTACTCGCTTGAAACTCGCACACCTTGAGGAAGATCGGCGACGGATTGATAGGGCGAATCGTTCGGTACGGCGACGATGATGCGCACTGGGTTGCTCGTAACTTTCGAATATTTCAACTCACCTAATGACACAACATCAGACGCAGTTTCTTCAATCCAATCACGACCCGTAATTCCCAAATCAAAAAGCCCCTCGGCGACATACATTGGAATTTCTTGTGGTCGCAGAATGCGCACGTCGACAATACGGGGATCGTCAATGGATGCCTTGTATTGCACGGACGAGTTGCGGGAGATCTTCAGATCAGCCGCTTCAAATAATTCGAAGGTGGCTTTTTCCAATGAGCCCTTAGGAATCACCAATTTGAGCATTGGACCAAACTACTTCCCGCCGAGCAGTGAAAAGAAACGAATATCGGCTCACGATGTCGTGATTGCCTCCGTAGACTGACGATATGTCCCGATTACGCACCGGCGAACGCTTCAATGACCGCCATAAAGAACGCCACCTCACCCATCGCACGGGTTGGATTCGGGCTGCCGTACTCGGCGCGAATGACGGCATCATTTCCACCGCCGCTCTTATTTTGGGCGTTGCTGCAGCGGATGCTTCGAGCGATGTTGTTCTTACCGCCGGTCTCGCCGGCTTAACTGCTGGCGCTCTTTCAATGGGACTGGGTGAATATGTTTCGGTCAGTTCACAACGCGACACTGAAGAAGCCGATATCGCGAAAGAAAAATGGGAACTGGAAAACACTCCCGAACGCGAACTTGCCGAATTAACCGCCATCTATCAAGAAAAAGGTCTTTCTCATAACTTGGCGCGCCAAGTTGCCGTGGAGTTAACCAATCACAACGCGTTGGAAACTCACCTTGTCGAAGAACTTGGCATTACCGAATCAACTCGAGCACGACCACTACAAGCAGCATGGTCGTCAATGTTGGCCTTTGCTACCGGCGCATCACTACCGCTTATTGCGGCCGCCGTTTTTGGTTCGGCGCGCATTCCGGCAACCCTGATCGTTTCAGTACTGGCCCTCATACTTCTCGGTTTAACTGGAGCGAAAGCGGGTGGCGCCCATCCGCTCCGACCAATGTTGCGTGTGGTTATCGGTGGTGCGGCCGCGATGGCCATCACTATGTTGATCGGTCGACTTTTTGGCTCTACCGGAGCCCTTTAGCCAGTAGCGCCATTTCAACACCACCGCGCAAACATTCATAGCCCTTATTGTCATCATCGCTTGAGCGAGCAAGTGCTTGTTGTTTGTTTTCAGTAGTGAGTACACCGAACATGACCGGCACACCGGTGGCGAGTTGCACGTCCATAAGTCCACGCGCACATTCACCAGCCACAAAATCGTAATGAGAAGTTTCACCACGAATTACGGCGCCTAATCCAACAACGAGGTCAACGTTTTTTTCGTCGATTAAAAGTTTGGCCCCCAGCGGAACTTCATACGCACCGGGAACCCACACATGCACGACATCATCTGTATTGATATTGCATTCTTCAATGGCTTGTTGCGCGCCCTGCAATAAGCGATTGGTGATTTCATCGTTCCAACGGGCCGTCACTAAACCAACCCGCAAACCTTTTCCGTCCAATTTGGGCGGTGGCATGAGCGAATCATTCTGTGCCATCAGTCGAGGCCTTCCAACATGTGCCCCATGCGCTCGCGCTTCGTGCGCAGATAAGCAATATTTTCCGGATTAGGAACTGACTCCAACGGAACACGTTCCACAATGTCGAGTCCGAAACCTTCGAGGCCACCATATTTCGCAGGGTTGTTGGTCATATAACGCATGGTTGTAATACCGAGGTCGACCAGGATCTGCGCCCCGATTCCATATTCGCGACTATCGACCGGCAGCCCTAAAGCAACGTTGGCATCAACAGTGTCATGACCTTCATCTTGTAACGAATAGGCGCGGATCTTGTGTCCGATGCCGATGCCTCGACCCTCATGACCACGCAAATAAACAACGACACCCAGACCCTCTTCCGAGATACGACGCATCGCTTGATCAAGTTGGATTCCGCAATCACAACGCAACGATCCGAAGACGTCTCCGGTTAAACATTCCGAATGGACGCGCACCAAAACATTTTGTTGGCCTTGTACTGCACCCTTCACCAACGCCACATGCTGTTCACCGTCAAGGAGTGATTCATAGACATAGCAGGTGAAGTCGCCCCAATCGGTGGGGATTCGCGCTTCGGAAACACGTCGCACCAGTTTTTCGGTTTGACGGCGGTAACGAATGAGTTCCGCGATGGAAATGAGCAGAAGTCCGTGTTCTTTACAAAACTCGATGAGGTCGGGAACGCGAGCCATCGTGCCGTCATCGTTAACGATCTCACAGAGGACACCGGCCGGTGCCAAACCAGCCATACGCGCTAAATCAACGGCGGCTTCGGTATGGCCAGCCCGTTTCAAAACGCCACCCTCGGCATAACGCAACGGGAAGATATGACCCGGTCGGGCTAAATCGCCCGGACGAGTAGTGGGATCGATGAGCGCACGAATGGTGGCCGAGCGATCGGATGCAGAAATTCCCGTTGAGGTGTCATGGCGATAATCAACGGAATAAGTAAAGGCTGTGCGTTGCGCTTCGGTGTTATCGCGCACCATAAGCGGAATCTCTAATTCGTCGAGACGTTCGCCAGTAAGCGGTGCACAAATAACTCCCGAAGTATGACGAACAAAGAATGCAATCTTCTCTGGCGTGACTGCTTCGGCAGCCATAATGAGATCGCCTTCGTTTTCACGGTCTTCATCGTCGACGACAACGACAATTTCTCCGCGGGCGATGGCCTCAACCGCTTCGGGGATCGTGGAGAAATAATCGGCGTAATTCGATCGTTCAGTCGTTGGCATTGGAAATCCTTTGCGTGGGGGCTTCGAGTTGAGCGGTCAAAAGACGCTCGGCGTATTTGGCCATGACATCTACTTCTATGTTCACACGATCTCCCGGACCTTTCACACCCAGAGTGGTGACAGCGGCCGTATGCGGGATCAACGCCACAGTGAAGCCATCGGCAAGCGGCTTCACCACGGTGAGAGACACTCCATCGACCGTGATGGAGCCTTTTTCGACGACATAGCGAAGTAGCGAAGGATCGATTCGAACTTGGAGATCAAGCGCCGGCTGCACGATCACGCCCACCCCATCGACATGGCCTTGGACTAGATGACCACCGAGGCGATCCATTAAGCGAACGGGTCGTTCCAAGTTCACGGGACTGCCAACGGTGACATCGGACAAATTCGTACGAGCAAAAGTTTCGTCGCTGACATCGGCTTCCCACCAACCGGCGTCGGCATCAAAGGCCACGATGGTGAGACAACATCCGTTCACCGCAGTCGAATCACCGATCTGCGCGCCAACCAGCACGTCTTTACACTCGATGCGCAGACGCGAACCGTTGCGCTGCGACACGGTTCCAAGTTCTTCGACAATTCCGGTGAACATCGTTATGCCTCAATCTCCAACCGAAGATCGTCGCCTAGTTGAGCGATATTGACAATTCGGCCACGCCAGAGCCCGTCAATGGTGGGAACACCTGACCCAGCGAACACTGCTTTGGCGTCATCGCCACCAAAAAAGGCCGGTGCGAGATACCACAAATAGAGATCAACGAGGCCGGCCGCATGAAAGTCATGAGCGACCCCAGCACCGCCTTCAACCAACACCTGTAAATGTCCTTCTTCGCCGAGTCGAGCCAGAACCTCATCAAGCGGACCGGTCAACGATCGACATGGTTGCGCTTTGGCATCGGCTGCCACTGCACCCAACACAATTCTTTCCGGATCATTTTCGCCATCAGAAAATCCATAACGAACATTCAACGCAGGATCATCAGCGCGAATTGTTCCGGCACCGACGATGATGACGTTTGATTCTGCTCGCCAACGATGAACATCCTGTCGCGCTTGTTCGCCGGTAATCCATTGCGATGAACCATCGGGTGCGGCAATACGACCGTCTAATGACGTCGCCATCTTCAGCACGACGAATGGTCGTCCCGTGCGACGATGATGCAAATAAGCGCGTAGTTGCCTTTCGACAACATCGGCATAACAACCAACTTCAACTTTGCATCCATGTTTTTCTAAAAGTGCGATGCCGTGGCCAGAAACTTTTTCGTCGGGATCAGCCACCGCCACAACGACGCGCGTAACTCCACTGTCTTTGACCGCATCGACACATGGTGGAGTCACCCCATGATGCGAACAGGGCTCCAACGTGACATAAAGCGTTCCGCCGACGGCGTTCGCTCCCGCTTGGGTTAACGCAACGACTTCCGCGTGGGGTCCCACGCGACCTTCGGTGGCACCCTCGCCCACCACTTCGCCCTGTTGATTTACAACGACGGCGCCGACATGAGGACGCGAACCAACTCGGCCTTGCCATGGTTGTGCCAACTGCACTGCGTGGGCCATATAAAACTCATCGGTACCGGAAGCAGGACTGGGCGACGATGAGAAAGAACGAGAAGGTGATTGCGAATCGATCCCTTCATCGTACTTTGCAGGTCGTCTAAAACTAACTTTGATTTGTTCTTTGCTGGCTTATTCGCCATTGGCCAAGCGAATGGCATGCGGTACGACATCGCTAATGGCCGCGAAACATTCCAAAGCACCGCTGGTTGACCCTGGAGTATTGACGATTAGCGCTCGACCTCGTGTTCCCGCAACGGCGCGCGATAAACGTCCTAGTGGATTAACCGCACGCATTGCTTCAGCGAGACCCGGAGCTTCTCGATCGAGGATGACGCGCGTGCCCTCTGGTGTGAGGTCACGTGGTCCGAACCCTGTACCTCCAGTGGTGACGATAACTCCGGAAAAGTTTTCCGCCATTTCAAAGAGCGCTTCACCGACCGTTTGTCGACCATCGGCGACCACACGGTGTTCCACGACGTCATAACCACGGGCGCGTAAATCGGCGCATAATGCTTCGCCGCTTTTGTCTTCACGTGTACCGGCAACGACACCATCACTCACCGTCAAGACTTTCGCCGACAATCCGGTTACGGGCGTTGTAAACGCATTGTGTGCATTCGGAGTTTCGTGATTAGCCATTGTCGGAATTCTGCCGCACAAATCGGACTAAATACATTCCGTCGGTTTCGGCCGGCAAACAAAGACGACCAATGGCGGCGGGGGTAAAGGCCGGATGCTCAAAATCAACGACCTTCAGGCCGAGGTTTTCCTGTGCCCATAATGCGACGTCGGTCGTCTCGGCTTTCGTCAATGTGCAGACCGAATAAAACAACTCACCGCCCGGACGCACCAGCGTTGCCGCGTTAGCCAATAGTTCTTTTTGCAATGCCGCTAACGATGCAACGCTTTCCGCTGCAATTCTCCAACGCGCATCAGGTCGACGTCGCAATGAACCTAAACCGCTACACGGTGCATCAACAAGAACTTTGTCAAACGACGACGGACGTAATGGAACAGCACATCCATCCGACACCATGGGCGAAAGTGAATTCTGCAATTGCAACGTTTGCCGATTCTGTTCAATCAAGTTGACGCGACTAGCGCGGCTATCGGCCGCCACAACAAAGGCACCAGCTTGCGCCATTCCCGTTGCTTTCCCGCCGGGCGCCGCACAAAGGTCGAGGATACGCTCCCCCGACTTCGCCCCAACGATGTCGACCACATAATGGGAACCATCATCTTGGATATAGCCATCATCACGACGATGCACTTGCGCGCGTTCATTCATCGCCGCCAAAGCATCTAACGCTACGGCTTCACCTAAATCGTCCTTAAGTATGGCCACAATCCAATCGGGCTGACTTAAACGGATTTCATCGCTCGGCCACGTAATCGGCAATGACGAAGACACTTTGCGCAAAATGGCATTAAGAAAACCAGAGATCTTGCGGGGCGCAGCATCAATCGTGGCGCTCACCGCGGCATGGGGCGGCATCGCCATAAACACCAATTGATAAGCGCCTAGGCGCAACCAACGGCGAGCGACATCATCGGTTCGTTCGGGCTCGGCCAGAAAACGATCGACAATCCAATCCAACGCTCGACGCATTCGCGTTGTGCCGTAAACCAATTCGGTAACAAAGGCGCGATCTCGTTGGTCCAATTCACTTTTGGCCAACATCGCCCCTAAAGCGATATTGGCATATGCGCCTTCATTTTCAATCCGCTGGAGAGCATCGGCGGCGAGCCGTCGCGAGGCCACGCCTTTGCTCACGTGAACCGTTCTCCGCTTTGTAATTGCGCGCCATTTTTCCAATCGGAAGCGTTGCGAATTGGTTTGCCCTCTGGCTGCACATCTCCGAGATGCAGCCAGCCGTCTCCACTGCGAACCAGAACCTCGCCCGACCCGGTCACCACAATCTCCCCCACAACTGCATTGTTGGCGTTCGAACTTTCCGAGACATCGGCCGGATCAAAAAACGAGGCGGAGTGAATTTTGAAATTTTTGTCGCGGAACATTGTTGCCGCGTTACCTACACGCACGACACGCAGAATCTGTTCCGTCGACGAAGACCAATCAATACGAAAATCGGCGCTGGTCAATTTTTCGGCATAGGTCGTCTCGCCACTTTGGGTGGTGGGGTTTTTCAAACCTTGGCGCAAACTCTCCACCAGAAGTTGCGAACCAAGACCGCTTAACCTCCGCCGCAAGTGTTCGGCTGTTTCATCAACTCCGATTTCCGTTTCGACATGTGAATACACCGCACCAGTATCCAATGTCGGCTCTACCTGCATTAGACAAACACCGGTCATGCGATCACCGGCCAAAATCGCTCGTTCAACTGGTGCCGCTCCTCGCCAGCGAGGCAAGAGCGAAAAATGCAGATTCACCATCGGTACCAGTTCTAAAAGTGATGTCGGAATGATGCGTCCATAGGCAACGACGACGGCGAGATCAACATCAACCTCGCGAACTTCATCCAAATCATCGGTAACGGTTACTCCAAATTCAATTGCTTTTTCTTTAACCGGCGAAGGCAGCAGTTGGGAACCACGCCCCCGTCGCTTATCCGGACGCGTTACAACCAGTTCAACCGAGAATCCATTTTCAACTAATGCTTCTAAAGGTGGAACCGCCATGGTTGGGGTTCCGAGATACACCAGCCGCTGCGGAAATTCCGGCGGTGTCTTCACGGCAGTCGCAAGCCTCGGGAAACTTCGTTCTCTAAAGGTTGTTTCATTCCTCGTTCGCGCAGCAGACGTAACGCGGCTTTGGCTTCTTTCAGTTGCTCTTCGGTGAGATGAGCTTCGAGGAGAATTCCTTCGAGATGGTCGATCTCATGTTGGAAAACGCGGGCCGAGTAATCATCGAGTTCAAGTTCAATATCGTTTCCGTCGATATCGACACCACGAACATGAATGAATTCCGGCCGGACAATTTCAAAATGCAAGCCAGGAATCGAGAGACAGCCTTCGGTGAAAACGGCTTCACCGTCTGATTCGACAATGACGGGATTGATGATCACTTGGGGTTCATCGTCAATGTCGTAAACAAAGAATCGTTGTTGCACGCCAATTTGCGGTGCGGCCAAACCCACGCCGGGAGCGGCGTACATGGTGACGAACATATCCTCAACCAATTTCACAAATCGGCCATCAATGGTGGTGACAGGCGCGGCCTTTTGCGTGAGGACGAGATCACCAATAATCCGAATTTGATGAGGGGCTTGCCGGTTCTTCACGCCATAAGGCTAGCGTCGAGTCATGGACGAACCGGCGTCGCACTATTTTTCCCGACAACCCGCAGTCGGATCGTCGGAACGAATCGTCGAGTTGTCGCTACCCGACGTAGAACTTTCGTTCATTACCGATCGCGGCGTCTTTAGTGGTGATCGCATCGATACTGGCTCTCGGTTTTTACTGCAGACCCACGCCGATTTCACTCGACCCCAAGGCCATGTACTCGATATCGGATGTGGCTATGGCCCGATCGCCGTTACCGCCGCCAAGCGCATGGGCCATAACCAAGTTTGGGCGATTGATGTCAACGAACGCGCCGTTGAACTGTGCTGGCGGAATGCACTCCGAAATGACGTCAATGTTTTGGCCTTAGTGGTTGATGAAAATGGCATGGCTGATACAACGTTTAACCGAGACCTCTTTGCGAAACATGATGCCGATCCGGCCTTAGTTGATGGCTTCGGCGAAATTACTTTTGCCGAAATTCTGTCCAACCCACCGATTCGAATCGGCAAATCCGCACTGCAATCGTTGCTCACTAAGTGGCTCTCTCGTTTAGAGATCAACGGGCACGCCTATCTCGTGGTGCAAAAACATTTAGGTGCCGATTCACTTTCTCGCTGGCTTAATGAGCAAGACTGGCCGACACAACGACTCGCATCTCGGGCGGGCTATCGAATTTTGGATGTGACCCGTGAGTAGAAATCTCACCAGCACAGAATTGAAGCGTCTCCATCGCACCGAACGGCGCGCTACCCAACGACGGATGGCTCTTCTCACCGATGGCGTTTCGAACCCGTACAACCTGGGATCAATTCTGCGCACTGCGGCGGCATTCAATTGCGATCATCTTTGGCTGGTGGGCGCGCCGTCCCCGAACGACGCCAAAGTCAACAAAACCGCTTTAGGTTCACAAAAGTTTTTGACATGGACGCACTGCGATTCCACTGCGGAGGCGTTTTCCTTAGCCAGCGCCGCCGGTTATTCATTAGTTGGAGTTGAACTCACCGAAACGGCGGTTCCCTTATCAACTATTGAATGGGCTGACGATTGCTGTTTAGTTCTCGGCCATGAAGATCGCGGCCTTTCTTCCGAAGCACTGCAATCGCTCACCACCATTGGCTACATCCCGCAATTAGGAAAAATCGGTTCGCTAAATGTTGCGATGGCTGCCGGTATGGCCATGTATGAATTCCGTCGTCACACCAACGCCACAGATTGATTTTGCATCGGCGCGTGTTGGGCAGAAATTAGAAACGCAGCGGATCAACTTCAATACGCAGTCGACCGGCGGGTCGCGCCACGCTGGCAATTTCACGGCTTAACGTTTCGTGATCGGGCGCTTTCAACAACCACTTTCCATCACTGGGGCCAAGCAGTTGCACTCCCAAACTGGGCTTGTAGCGATCAACCCATTGCTCGGCCGCTTGACCGGAAATAAGGGCCATGGCCGCATACGGAGCCAAACCTAAAAGTTGTCGCCGCTCTCTTTCTTTTTCGATGGCCAACATGGGATCAGCGCGCAATGCACTCTGAATAACTTCATGCTGGGGGGCTTGTGTCTGTACTACCACTTCTCCCCCGCGTGCTCGCCCTCCCACCAATTTCGCTGCCCGCACCAATAATGCGAAAGCCTCCATCGCCGCTCGCGAACGAGGCGCAAAGAGTTCCTGATCGAAATCTAAAAACACCACGAGGTCGGTGCCATTTATGCGATACAACGCGGCTTCGGTACCAATGATCACACGCTCGCTGGCCAGATCACCTTTATCGGAAACTTCTCCGACAGGCTCGCGCAAAAGAGCTTCGAGTTCTTCCCGAGCCCGAGTAACACCGCGCCGCAGATTTTTCATTTTGGTGGAATGACATTGCAGACAAACAACCGGTCGAAGAGTCTTACATTGCGAACAAAGAAGTTGTCCATCATCTTGTTGCGTTACCGCTGCTCCGCACGATTCACAAGCAGCAACAACTCCACAATTGGCGCAACCTAAAAGTCGTGATCGGCCTTTGCGATTCAAAATGCATAAAGCCCTTCGCTCTGAACGTAAGACTTGCACCAGTCGCTCGCTAAATAAACCTTGCCCTGGCGGTTCACCATTGCGATCGATTACTTGCATGATCGGCCAACCTTCACGTTCTTGATTACGCGTGACGGTCAAAAGCGGTGCTTGTTCCAAAATTTCCAATGACGGAATGGAACTGGTGGCAATACAAGGAATCTGCAATCGCCGTGCTCGTTCGATAAGCACATCGCGCGCATTCCACGTTGGTGTTTGTTCTTGTTGATACGACTCGACATGCTCTTCCAAAATGATGATGGCGGCCGGTTTCGCCAATGGAGCAAAAGCCACTGATCGTGTACCGATGATCGATGCCCAACCCGCACGCGCCATTCGCCATTCGTCAGCGCCAATCGCAATCGGCACTCCGGCGCGACGCAAGCGCATCCCTAGTGTGCGCGCCGCGCCGTTGGTAGCGGTGGCAATAATGATCGGACCGCGTTGCGCTGCCATCAACAACAGCGGTGTCACATCAAATGTGGGCGGCAAACGCAAAATACTGAGCGGTAAATCTAAGGCGGTGCGAAAAAGTTCTTGGTCGGCTTCATCGGCAACAACCGCCGGCACTGGAAAATGGCGCGGCGGTAACGGCAACCCGCGCACCAAGGTTGGTGGTGATGCTGTGCGTAAAAGTGCCGGCACAGGTCCGGCCCAACGCCAAGCGGCCCAGCGGGCTAAATCCACTACCTCGGCCGGCGGTCCATAACCCGAGATCTTCGTGAGCGGCTGAACTTTCACTCCCTCAGGGGGCGTGACATCAACGGCAGAGATCCATGCCGCTACCGGTCGGTTATGTAAGCGAATACGCACCATCATGCCGATTTCTATTTCGGCATCAGCGTCGACGAGATAATCAAATTCGCGATCAATCGCATCGACATCAGCAATGACGCGCACAACCCGCGTTGCTGATGACGGTGAACCGTCAGATGGTTGGAAAAGTGATTCGGCGGTCAACTGCCGCCCCTCATCAGATGCCGAGGGCTGATTTCAATGCATCGGTGCGATCAAGACGTTCCCATGTGAACTGATCGCCGGTGCGTCCGAAATGTCCGTAGGCGGCAGTGGCGCGATAGCGCGGCTTACGCAGATCGAGATCACGGGCAATGGCGGCCGGACGAAGATCGAAAACTTCACGCACCGCTGCGGAAATCTTTTCTTCATCAACCTGATTCGTGCCAAATGTTTCCACCATGATCGAAACCGGATGTGCAACACCGATGGCGTAGGCCACCTGAACTTCGCAACGCTCGGCCACACCGGTGGCAACCACATTCTTGGCCACCCAACGCGCGGCATAGGCAGCGGAGCGATCCACTTTCGACGGATCCTTACCGCTGAATGCACCACCACCATGACGAGCCATGCCGCCATAAGTATCAACGATGATTTTGCGACCGGTTAAGCCGGCATCGCCCACCGGGCCGCCGATAACAAATCGACCAGTTGGGTTCACTAAAACGTTGTAATCATCATCAGCAAATTGCTCGGGGATTACCGGGCGAATGACTTGCTCAATGAGATCGGGGCGAATGGCGTCTTCGCGATCGATGCCTTCATTGTGTTGGGTTGAAATCAAAACGGTGCGCAAACGAACTGGCTTACCGTTTTCGTAATCGAAGGTGACCTGAGTTTTGCCATCAGGACGAAGATAGGGAACGGCTCCGGATTTACGAACATCCGCTAAGCGCTCCGCCATTCGATGCGCCACATGGATAGGCAGTGGCATTAAGACATCAGTTTCGTTGCAGGCATAACCAAACATCATTCCTTGGTCGCCGGCGCCCTGTTTATTGAGAATGTCTTCACCTGAAGTTCCAGTGCGAACTTCTTCGGAATCGTTAACGCCTTGAGCAATATCGGCTGATTGCGCATCAAGAGTGACCATGACACCAACGGTCTTACCGTCGTATCCATACGATTCGCGGTCGTAACCAATTTCGCAGATGGTGTCGCGCACAATATTGGGAATGTCGACATAACCACTTGTGGTTACTTCACCCGCCACGATGGCTAAACCAGTTGTCACTAAGGTCTCGCACGCAACACGACTTGCGGGGTCTTGGGCCAACATCGCATCCAAAATGGCGTCAGAAATTTGATCGGCCATCTTGTCGGGATGTCCTTCAGTCACTGACTCCGAGGTAAAGGTCCAACTGCTCACGTTCTCTCCTGACGATTACGAACGCTATGAACCTAGTCGCTTTTAGGCTATGAACGGCGCTTGCGACGCTCCACCACGGCGTCCCAAACGGCCGCAGCGACTGCCCGCTTTCCGCATAAGGGAACGTCGGTCGTGGTGCCGTCAGCGGCCAAAATGGAAACGGCGTTGGTGTCATGCTCAAATCCGACACCCTCGGCCGAGACATCATTCACAACGATGAAATCAAGGTTTTTGGCAGCCAATTTCTTCTTGGCATTGGCCATCACATCATTGGTCTCAGCAGCAAACCCAACAACAATTTGCGCATCGGTCTTGCGACGGCCGATATCGACCAAGAAATCATGCGTCCGCTCTAAAACGATGGTTGGTTCGTCAGCAAACTCATCTTTTTTCAGTTTGTGATCGGCCACAACGGCAGGACGAAAATCGGCAACGGCGGCTGCCATCACAATGACGTCATGAGCATCGACACGCCCCATCACTGCTTGTTCCATATCCGCGGCGCTCACCACATTGACCACATCCGCACCAGCCGGTGCCGGAAGTTGGACCGTGGTTACCAACGTGACTTTGGCGCCACGTGCAATCGCTTCGGCGGCTAACGCATATCCCTGTTTGCCCGATGAACGATTGGTAATGACACGCACGGGATCGATCGCTTCGCGAGTTCCACCTGCAGTGATGAGAACACGCATGCCTTCAAGATCTTGACCAGCGCCTAATGCGACATCAATGGCCGACAAAATATCGGCCGTTTCGGCTAAACGACCGGTGCCACTATCGCCACCCGCCAAGCGACCTTCACCGGGTGGGACGACGATGACACCCCGTGAACGTAACAACGCAAGGTTGTCTTGTACCGCGGGGTGTTCCCACATTTCAGTATGCATGGCGGGACAAATCACAACCGGTGCGCGCGTCGCAATCAACGTGGCCGTCAAAAGATCATCGCTATAACCATGCGCATAGGCAGAAATTAAACGGGCTGTCGCCGGCGCCACCACAATGAGATCGTTGTCTTGACCAAGACGAGTATGGGGAATTGGTGAGGTCTCATCCCAAAGCGTCTTTTGCACTTTTTCAGAAGCCAATGCGGAAAGCGTTGTCTCACCAATGAAATGATGCGCGCCCTCCGTCATTACCGGAACAACATGCGCGCCAGCATCAACTAAACGACGGCAAAGTTCGACCGCCTTATACGCGGCGATGCCGCCAGTAACACCAAGGACAATGCGACGACCTTGCACGGAATTAGCCCGAGCGTCCATCTCTATGGTCCGACGATTACTCGCCGGCGGAATCCTCTTCCGCTTCGATTTCAGCCACAACCTCTTCGACGATTTCTTCGAGAAGTTCGGCCACAATCTCTTCGGCAATTTCTTCCGCAACTTCATCAACGATTTCTTCGAGAACGGCAGCCTCAATAGCGGCTTCGATGATGTCCTCGTTACGCACAGGAACAATCTTGTCTACGGAAATTTCTTCGAAAGCAATCGAAAGCGGCTTGCGCGCCGATGAGGTGACCTGCGGCGGAACGTTGGCGCCCATTCCCTCACCTAATTGGTTGAAGTACGCATTGATCTGACGAGCGCGCTGGGCACCGAGCGTGACCAAAGTGAAACGTGAATCAACTTTGGAAAGGAGTTCTTCAATTCGCGGCGTAACCATTGAATCGTGGAACTGTGCCATGACTACCTCAATCTTGGGCTGAAAATTCGGAAAATTTCCGGGTGGTGAAGAAGTCAATCGTACCGCAGACCACCGAAATACCAAAAACTGCCCTACTAACGGCTACGCGCCTCGGCAATAAGGCCTTCAACGGTGGCGACAGTGCGTTCCAAATCATCGTTGACAATACAAATAGCGCCGAGTTGGCGACCCGCCTCGAGTTCAGCTTGAGCGACGCGAATTCGCTCTTCGGCTTGTTCCGGTGGATCACCGCGCCCGCGTAAACGCTCGGCTTGCACTTCTGGCGATGGTGGCTCCAAAAGAATGAAAAGACAATCCGGTATGCGGGCCAAAACTTGCGCCGCACCCTGAACATCAATTTCCAAAATCACATCGCGGCCATCGGCCCCATCGGGCCAAGGAGTTCCGTAGAGGTTGCCAAGGAACTCCGCGTACTCCAGAAAACCACCGTTGTCGGCATGACGCATAAATTCTTCGCGTGTCACCCAAACATACGCATCTTCACGTTCCGATGGACGTCGTTGGCGAGTTGTCCATGAACGGGAAAGCCAAAGTTTTGCGTCTTTGGCAATTAAGTGGGCAACAACTGTGCCTTTACCTACGCCACCTGGGCCACAAACAACAATGATCACGGATTACTCAGCGACCAAACGTGTCAAGAAGTTGCTTGCGCTGATTTTCGCCAAGACCCCGTAATCGACGGTTTTCTGAAATTCCAATTTCATCTAGCGAACGTCGCGCTTTCACTTTTCCAACACCGGGTAACGATTCCAAAATGGCCAGCACTTTGATACCCGCGATGAATTCATCCGTTTCGGCGCGTTCAATAACTTGCGGCAACGTGAGTTGGCCAGACTTCAACTGCTCTTTGACTTCCGCTCGCACTCGTCGGGCGGCGGCCGCCTTCGCTAACGCGGCTTGGCGCTGCTCAGGACTTAAGGCAGGTGGCTGCGGCATGCTTAAACGATACTCGCCGAGTGTCACCGACGAGTCTTCAATCGGAACCCTTTAGTTCTGAATGCAGTTTTTCAGCGGCTTGTCGCGGGTCATCAGCGGCCAAAACGGCTCTTCCTATGACTAATAAGTTGGCCCCCGCCGCAAGTGCTTCGGTGGGTGTGGCGATTTGTTTTTGATCGTTCGCCGCCGCCCATGCAGGACGAATTCCAGGCACGACTTTTTGTAATGAAGGTGCAAGTTGATTCACCGTCGGAAGATCGATGGCCGAACAGACGACGCCCGCACAACCGGCCGATACGGCGAATTCCACGCGTTGTGCCAACGCCGCCGGATCATTTTCTTCACTGGTTAACACCGTGACACCCAAACACTTCGGTTCAGGCAATCCGGCATTTCGAGCACCGGCGCTAAAACCTTCAACGCCACTTTGTAAATGTTCAACACCGGCGCGTGTATGCACCGTGAGATAACTCGCACCTAAAGAGCCGATGACCGTGGCTGCCTTACGCACTGTGGTCGGTATGTCGAGCAATTTCAAATCTGCAAAAACAGCAAACCCAGCATCCACAAATGTTTCAATTGCTTCCGGACCTGTGGCACTGAAAAGTTCAAGGCCGACTTTGACCACCCCGAAATAGTCAGACAAAAGATCGGCGCTCCGGCGAGCCGCCACGATGTCGTCAATATCTAATGCCAGCGCCAACTTATTTTTAATAGTCGTATCAATGTCCATGAACGGCTCCTACGATTTCGTTGATATCGCGCACGCTGTGTTTTTCACACCACTGACGAATTTCGTCAACGACTCGCAAAGGTGCGCGGGGATCGGCAAATGTGGCGGTACCTACTTGCACGGCATTGGCGCCCGCCATCATTAACTCGATGGCGTCGGCACCGTTAGCAATACCGCCCACACCAATGATGGGAATCTCGGGGTGCGCAGCGCGCACATCATGAACGGCGCGCACCGCAACGGGATGAATAGCGGGACCGGATAATCCCCCGCCACCACCGCCAAGTCGCTTTGTGCGCGTTTCAATATCAATCAACATTC
>JBEGMF010000021.1:0-7049 GCA_041183205.1 Actinomycetota bacterium
CGGCCGGTGACATCGTGACTTCGGTAACGACGTCAGTGATGAATGCGATTCGCGGAGTCTTTACACCGAATGTTTCTGGCTATCGGTCGACCGGTACGAAAGTGCCGCCGAAACGTCGTCGCATCGTTTTCATGTTCACGTTGTTCATGGTGATGTTCGCCATCATCCTTGGCCAAGTTGCACGTCTGCAGGTTCTCGAAAACGAGAAATACATCTCTTATGGTCAAGAGCAACGCACAAATTCACAGATCTTGGCCGCCGATCGCGGTGTCATCGTTGATCGCAATGGCGAGGAAATGGTTATTTCTCGTCCCGCAACATCGGTCTTCGTGGATCCGAAATTAATTATTGATCCGGAATCAGAAGCGCGAGCGGTGGCACCAATTTTGGGTCTTGATCCCAATGTTGTGCAGGCAAAAATGACGGCGAACAATCGCTTTGGTTACTTGGCGCGCAAAGTCGATCCTGCGTTAGTCGATCAAGTGAAGCAACTGAACTTACCGGGCGTCGCCTTTATCGAAGAGCCCGAACGTTTTCTGACAGCGGGCACATCTGGACGTTCACTATTGGGATCGGTTGACGTCGACAATGTTGGATTAAGCGGTTTGGAAAAGCAGTATGGCGATGTCCTCACCGGAACTCCCGGAACACTGGCGTTAGAACGTGGACCAACTGGACGCACCATCGCAGTAGGCGAGCACTCCTTAACGCCCGCAGTGCGCGGCGACAACTTGCGTCTCACTATTGACCGCTCAATTCAATTTGAGGCTGAGCGTCTTTTGGCCGAACAAGTTCGGATTAGTAATGCCAAAGGCGCGATTGCCGTCGTTAGCAATACCGCCACTGGAGAGTTGTTGGCGGTGGCCAATGTTGTGCGCGATACCGAATCCGGCGAAATCGTGAATGGCACAAATGCTTCGGCCATCACCACGCAGTACGAACCGGGATCGGTTATGAAACTGATCACCATTGCTGGCGCCATGGAAAACAAAAAGATTGAGCCCGACACGCAGTTCGATCTTCCGCCCACTCTTACGTATTACGACGCCACCTTCGGTGAGGCCGAAGGACGTGGCTCCGTGCGTTGGGACGTTGGACAGATTCTCACCCACTCGTCGAACGTCGGCACCATCAAGATCGCCGAGAAACTTGGGAAAGACGAGCTTTACAGTTATCAAACATTGTTTGGTTTTGGTTCGCCAACGGGACTTGGCTATCCAAATGAAGCACTTGGTTGGGTGTTGAGCCCATCGAAGTACTCGGGTACCTCGTTGCCGTCGATTGCAATCGGTCAAGGTGTTTCAGTAAGTCCGGTGCAAATGTTGGCTGCTTACAACGTGGTTGCGAACAACGGCGTCTATATCGCTCCGAAGTTGGTTCACTCCACCATCGATTCGAAAGGAATCGAACATCCAACGGGTAACAGCGTGACTCGCCGCGTCATTAGTGAAGCAACTGCCGACAAACTCAACATCATCTTGCGTGATGTGGTGAGTGAAGGTACCGGTAAACAAGCGGCCGTCAATGGTTACACCGTTGCCGGCAAGACGGGCACCTCGCGTAAACCACAACCGGGCGGCGGTTATACCGATCGATTCGGCGTCACCCGCTATCAATCAACCTTCGTTGGTTTTGCTCCCGCTGAACAACCAGCGTTGTCGGTCTATGTGATGATCGACGAACCATCGGGTGCTTATACCGGTGGTGCCACAGCCGCTCCGGTCTTCTCCAAGTTGATGTCGTTTTCGCTCAAGCGGATGGGCATCGCACCGGCCGCCACTGACGCGGCAAATGGCGGCGCACCGGCAGCGGTGCAAGACGCTCCGGTAAATACTGGTCAAGCAGTCATTACCTCCGGTGATCGCGTACGCGCCTTAACCACGGGATCTGCAGAAGCAAATAAAAAAGCCGTGCAAACAAGTCCGACGGCTGGGGCAGCAGGGTCGACAACGACAACCACCATTCGTCCGCGGTGACGCCATGAAGTTGCGCGATGTGCTTTCGGTTGTTGACGACGCGCAAGTAGTCGGCTTAGAAGACGACGTCGAAATTGATGATGTTGTGCATGACTCTCGTCAAGACGTCACTGATGCGCTTTTCTGTTGCGTGACTGGCCAGCATTCTGACGGACATGAATTTGCTGCAGCCGTTACTGCCGCCGGTGCCAAGGCTTTGCTGGTGGAGCGCGAAGTAAACGTTTCGGTTCCGCAAATCATTGTCGGCAATGTGCGCAAAGTGATGGGACCAATTGCCGCCCGTGTGCATGGCAATCCGGCTGATTCCCTCACGATGGTGGGAGTCACCGGCACGAACGGAAAGACAACGACCACCACGCTTTTAGGCAATGTCCTTCGTTATGCCGGCTGGAAGACCGAAGTAATGGGAACGCTTACGGGGGCGAGAACAACCCCCGAAGCCACTGATTTGCAACGACAACTCGCAAAATTTAAGCGCGAAGGAGTGCAGGCCGTTGCAATGGAAGTGTCATCACATTCAATTGCCATGCATCGCGTTGATGGCTTCCTCTTTGACGTTGCGGTCTTTACCAACCTGAGCAGGGATCATCTCGATTTTCACCATTCAATGGAAGAATATTTCGCTGTGAAGGCGGAACTGTTCTCTCCAATGCATTGCCGTCAAGCAGTCGTGAATCTTGATTCAAGTTATGGACGACTTTTAGTTGACACCGCACAAGTTCCGACTACTGGTTTTTCTTTAGAAGACCTTGACGACGTGGAAATGACTATTTCCGGTTCCACATTTTGGTGGCGCAATCAACCCGTGCAGTTGGATCTTGCTGGTGGATTTAATTTGTCGAATGCTTTAGCGGCGGCGACTGCGGCCCAGAAGTTAAGCATCGGTGATGACGTCATTGCTCAAGGTCTTTCGCAGCCCATCGTGGTTTCGGGCCGCTTTGAGCGAGTCGAATGTGGGCAACCCTTTTCAATCATTGTTGATTACGCCCACACGCCCGACGGCCTTGATCAACTTTTGCTGGCGGCCGATGAAGTCGTCGCGGAGCAAAGAAAAGTGATTGTGGTTTTTGGTTGTGGCGGCGACCGCGACACCACGAAGCGTTCGGCAATGGGTGCGGTAGCGGCGCGACGCGCCGATGTCGTTGTGGTTACCTCCGATAACTCACGCTCGGAATCAACGGTTGCCATCATGGATGCCATCCAAGAAGGTTTCGATAACGAGCATTCCCGACGTGCCGCACAATTCCACCGCCAAGAAGATCGTCGAGCTGCAATTGCGTTGGCCTTACAACTGGCCGAGCCCGGCGACGTTGTATTGCTTGCTGGTAAAGGTCACGAGACCACGCAAACTATTGGCACAACAGTGGTCGAGTTTGATGATCGAATTGTGGCCCAGCAGGAATGGCGTGCATTGGAGGCGGCGCAATGATTCGACTTTTGGTAGCAGCCGCCATTGCCTTCGTCATTTCAATTTTCGGCACGCGTATTTTGATCGGCTGGTTGGAAAAGCGACGTATCGGTCAACCAATTCGTGAAGATGGCCCTCAGGGGCACATCACGAAGGCCGGAACTCCAACAATGGGTGGAGTGGCGTTCGTCTTCGCCGCGTTAGTCGGTTGGTTAATTAGCGATTTAAACGGTGCGGTGTACACGCGGCGCGGAGTGATCTGCATGGCCGCCATCTGTGGTGCTGCATTGGTCGGACTCATTGACGATTCAATCAAGGTTTTCCGCGAACGAAATTTAGGTTTGTCGAAGCGCGCCAAAACTTTTGGTTTGCTCGTAGTAGCGATCGCGTTCGCCGTTTCCAATTTGGTTTTCACCAACGTAGATACCGTTATTTCGCTTACTCGTTATGACTTTCCGGGAATTGGATTGCGATATGGGGGATGGGCAGTACTGGCCGTCATCGTTTTCTATGCAACGACCAATGCGGTGAATCTGACTGACGGTCTTGATGGTCTGGCTGCGGGTGCATCAATTTTTGGATTCGGTGCATACACCATCATCGCTTTTTGGGGTTTCCGCCATAACGAGATTTACGGCGATCAATCGTTTTTGGATATTGCGGTAGTTGCGGCCGCAATGACGGCGGCTGTCGCTGGTTTCTTATGGTGGAACGCAGCACCAGCGCGCATTTTCATGGGTGACACCGGCTCATTAGCGATTGGTGCTGGCTTTGCGGCGCTGGCATTGAGTACCAACACGATTCTGTTGCTTCCGCTCATCGGTGGTTTGTTTGTATTGGAAACCGTTTCGGTGATCTTGCAGGTCGGAAGTTTCCGCATGTTTGGTCGACGCATTTTCCGCATGGCGCCGCTGCATCATCATTTTGAACTGGCGGGTTGGCCGGAAACCACTGTCATCATTCGTCTCTGGATTGTGGCGGGCATTTTCACTGCTGCCGCGCTCGGCATTTTCTACGCCGACTTCATCTCAATTCCGGGGGCAACTGACTGATGTCGGTAACGCACTATCCGGAAATCCACACCGCCGTGGTGCATGGATTCGGTGTTACGGGTCGAGCGATGGCAAAAGCATTGCGCGCGCATGGCGTGATGGTCGTTGCGTTCGATGATTCGGTAACTGATGAAATGGTTTCCGATGCGATTCGCTATGACGTTCGCTTAGAGCGAAATGTTGATGCAAATAAATTGCGCGAACTTTTAGCTGTTGCTGATGTTTACTTACCGTCTCCGGGTATTCCCGAAACTCACCGCGCGTTTTCAATCGCCGCAGAGATGAGTGTCCCGATCGAATCTGAATTTGATTTGGCGGCTCGTTGGGACAGCCGGCCAATCGTGGCGGTCACGGGCACTGACGGAAAGACAACCGTCACCACATTGATTGCAGCCATGCTGCGCGAATCAGGTATCGATGCTGTCGAATGTGGAAATTTGGAACTCCCATTAGTGGAAGCGATTAACGAATCGCGCACTCAGGTTTTTGTAGTGGAGGCCTCATCATTTCGCCTGGCATCAACGCGGTTGTTTCGACCGGCAGTGGCGGTTTGGCTCAATTTCGCTCCCGATCATCTTGATGCGCATGAGTCAATGGAGACTTACGAGCAAGCGAAAGCGCGGATCTGGCGCGATCTAGACGGCGACTACGGCGTCGTCGTCGCCAATGCCGATGAGCCAATCGTGATGCGTAATGTTCCGGAAGGCGTTCCTTGCGTGACATTCGGATTGAGCCAAGCAAGCGATGCTCGATGCGAACAGGGCGCGTTAGTTCTTGCTGATGGAACGTCGTTGGTCGATATTGATCAATTGCCGCGTCGTTTTCCGCACGACCTCGCCAATGCTCTTGCAGCCTCCACCGCTGCACAACTCGTAGGTGCAACGATTGAGGGTATGCGGACCGCGTTGCGCTCATTCACTGGGTTACCTCATCGCGTCCAATATGTCGGCACCCTCAATGGGTCGAAGTGGTACGACGATTCCAAAGCCACGACTCCTCATGCTGTGGTCAGCGCCGTACAGTCGTTTTCGTCGGTCATTTTGTTGGCGGGCGGACGCAATAAAGGTCTCGATCTGCGGGTACTTAACGAAGCGGTTCCGCCCGTGCGGGCGGTCGTCGCCATTGGCGAATCGGCCGACGAAATAGCGCATGCTTTCGCTGGACATTGCGAAGTCCGGCTGGCGAAAAAGTCGATGGCCGAAGCGGTGAGAATCGCCGCCGAACTCGCAACAGCCGGAGATGCGGTTTTGTTATCACCCGGTTGCGCGTCATTCGATTGGTACCGGTCCTACGCCGAGCGCGGTGATGACTTTGTCGCTTGCGCGCAACAAATCGATGGTTTCTCATTAGGGGTTATCCGATGAGTGCAACCATTCGTAAAAAACGTCGCAGTGAGAAATCGGGCCGACGTTTACGGTTGAGTCTCCCAGCCAGCACCGATTTTCGTTTGCTTTTGGGCGTTGTTGTTCTGCTGAATATTTTCGGCCTGCTGATGGTTCTATCGGCCTCGGCCGTGAGCGCATTAGAAAAATACGGATCTTCTTGGTATCAATTTTCACGCCAAGGCGTTTGGTTGTTGTTAGGCGTAGTTGCGCTCGTCGTTGTCTCTCGCTTCGACTATCACAACCTGGCCAAATTCACGAAGTTCTTCTTGGCGGTTTGTGCCGTATTGATGGTGATCGTTCTTATTCCGGGTGTAGGAAAAAATGTCAACGGCGCATCGCGCTGGGTAGGCGTAGGCCAATTAACAATTCAACCGTCGGAATTGTTGAAACTAGCGCTCGTTATTTTTGCTGCGGCACTATTAACTGAACGCCGTCATTCCATGGACGACTGGCGAGAGACCGTGCGACCAATCGTGGTCGTGTTTTCGGGCTTTGCCGTTCTTTTGTTACTGCAACCGAACTTGGGTACCACGATCATCATTGCGTCGATCCTCATGATCATGATGTTCGTTGCGGGCGCGCCCGGTAAACCATTAGCGGTGTTGGCCGGCGCAATGGTTACTGGCGCCATTGGCTTGGCCTTTATGGAGCCATATCGTGTGCGCCGTTTAATGGCGTTTACCGATCCGTGGGCTGATCCGGCCGGTGTCGGATTTCAAACAATTCAAAGCCAGATTGGTTTAGTAAACGGTGGTTGGTTTGGTGTTGGCTTAGGTGAAGGTCGCGCCAAGTACGGGTTCCTTCCCGAAGCGCATACGGACTTTATTTTCTCAATCATCACCGAAGAACTTGGTTTCTTGGGTGCCGCGGTTGTTATCGCATTATTTATGGCATTGATTTTGGTCGGCATACGTATTGCTTTACGAACAAAAGATCGTTTCGGCATGTTGCTTGCTACCGGAATTACGGCGTGGATTGCCGTACAAGGTTTTGTAAATCTCGGCGCAGTTGTTGGTGTGTTGCCCATTACCGGCGTGCCACTTCCATTTGTTTCTGCGGGCGGCTCGTCACTCGTTGTCACGATGGCCGCCGTCGGCGTGTTGTTGAATATCGCTCGTCAGGAGTCCTGAGGTGAATCGGCCCTCTGCCGACGAGCAAACCTTTGCGATCTTCGCTGGAGGTGGAACCGCTGGGCACATCGTGCCTGGTTTGGCGGTCGCAGCAGAAT
>JBEGMF010000022.1:0-35272 GCA_041183205.1 Actinomycetota bacterium
CATCATCTGCCGGCTGGTCAGACCATTCTCACCAGCGCCACCGGCCTTCCCGAGGGCTCCAGCGCCGATCTGGTGCTCTCGGTGACTCCCGGGGCCGTGAGTCCTACCTGATCCCTACACTGGCTCTATGCCCTATGAACCGCTGCCAAACGAGCCGTCTGGCCCCAAACCCCTGCGGGGAGGGCTTGATCGTGTTCTGCGGCGTCTAGGCGGCTCATCGGCAGCATCTACCGAGGCGTTGTTTGGCCATTGGGCCGATTTAGTGGGCGATTCGGTGGCCACCCATTGCTCACCGGTAGCGGTGAACAACTCGGTTTTGGTGGTGGCCGTCAGCGATCCGGCTTGGGCCTCCCAACTCAAATTTTTGGAGCCAGATTTGGTGGCTCGCATGAACGAAAAATTGGGCGAGAAAAGCATCGAATCGATTGAGTTCCGCGTACGTCCTTCTCGTAAGTAATTTCCGCAAAAAGAGGGCCGAATTTCCCCGAAAAACTAGGCATACGCTGGTAGAATTCGGTTTCGAAATTTGCCTACCGATAGGTCTGTCGAAAGGCCTTTAGAGAGGGACGTCAACGACGTGGCGAAGACCACCGAATCGACCCAAAAAACCACCGCCGGCGACGACTACGGAGCAAAGGACATCACCGTCCTTGAAGGCCTCGAAGCAGTACGCAAGCGCCCGGGCATGTACATCGGATCCACGGGTCCTGCCGGCCTCCACCACCTGGTTTATGAGGTGGTGGATAACTCGGTCGATGAGGCCATGGCTGGTCATGCCACCCGTATCGATGTCACCCTCTTGCCCGACGGCGGCTGCGAGGTCATCGATGATGGCCGCGGCATCCCGGTCGATAAGCACAACGATCCCAAAATGAAGGGCAAGAGCGCAGCCGAAGTTGTGCTCACCGTTCTTCACGCCGGCGGCAAGTTTGGTGGCAGCGGTTACAAAGTGTCGGGCGGTTTGCACGGCGTGGGTATTTCCGTTGTAAACGCGCTCTCCGCACGTGTTGAAGTTGATATCGATCGCAATGGCGATCGTCATTCAATGGAATTCGAAAAGGGCGGAAAAACAAAAAGCCCCCTGAAGGTCACGGGTAAAGCACCGCGTGGTCGCACGGGCACCACCGTTCGTTTTTGGCCTGACCCAACAATTTTCGACGACATCAATTTCCGCGCCCAAACATTGCTCGAACGTTTTCAAATGATGGCGTTTCTCAATAAAGGCCTCGAAATTCGTTTCACCGATCTTCGTCCCGAAGCACAAAGCAAAGAACCAATTACGTTCAAATATGCAGGCGGCATCATCGATTTTGTGCGTCACCTCAACGCCTCAAAAGAAGCGTTGTTCAAAAAAGTTGGTTACTTCGAACAAGCCGAAGAAGATCAAGAAGTTGAAATCGCTTTCCAATGGAACACTGGTTACAACACCGACGGCATGCATTCTTTTGCTAACGGTATTGCCACCATCGAAGGCGGTATGCACGAAGAGGGATTCAAAAAATCTCTCACCAACGTGGTTAACAAATACGCCCGCGCTAAAGGTTTATTGAAGGAAAAAGAAGACAACCTTCAAGGCGAAGACATTCGTGAAGGCTTAACGGCCATCATTTCGGTGAAGTTGCGTGAACCGCAATTTGAAGGCCAAACAAAAGGAAAATTGGGCAATGTCTCAATGCGTTCCTTAGTTGAAAAAGCAACCAATGAACGCCTGGGAGATTGGTTCGAAGAAAATCCCACCGAAGCGCGCAAGGTTGTACAAAAAGCAGTGCTTGCCTCTCGTGCTCGTTTAGCGGCGCGAAATGCACGCGATGCCACACGTCGTAAATCTGCCTTAGAAGGCGCGGGCATGCCGGACAAACTTAAAGATTGTTCGAGCCGCAATCCCGAAGAGAGCGAACTGTTCATTGTCGAAGGTGATTCCGCTGGTGGTTCGGCAGTGGCGGCGCGCGATCCGCGCACACAAGCCATCCTGCCGATTCGCGGCAAGATCCTTAACGTCGAACGTGCTCGCCTCGACAAAATGTTAAAAAACAACGAAATTCAAACACTTATTACCGCTATCGGTGCGGGTGTAAGTGCTGAATTCGACATCACAAAAATCCGCTATCACAAAATCATTTTGATGTGTGATGCCGATGTTGATGGTTCTCATATTCGTACATTGCTATTGACATTCTTCTTCCGTCATATGAAAGAACTCGTCGAACAAAAGCATGTGTACATCGCGCAACCACCGTTGTATTCAACTGTGGTCGGCAAAGAAAAGATTTACCTCAAAGACGATTCCGCTAAAGCAGCATTTTTGGCGGAAAAACCCGATCACAAACGCGAGTTCCAACGTCTTAAAGGTTTGGGCGAAATGGATTACGACGAATTAGGCGACACCACCATGGACGCTTCTCGTCGCACGCTTTTGCAAGTTTCAGTTGAACAAGCGGCCATTGCTGACGAAATTTTCTCAGTGTTAATGGGCGACGACGTTGAATCTCGCAAACATTTCATTCAAACCAATGCAAAAGACGTTCGATTCCTCGACATCTAACGCGCTCTAGTTACAGGACAAAACCCAATGGCAAAAAAGAAAGCGGCGGGCGGCGACGGAGAGAAGAACGACGGTGAAGGCACCGTCGAAGAAGCTCCAACCTTCGGCACCATCGAACCAATCGAAATCCAAGAGGAGATGGAACGCTCCTTTTTGGATTACGCCATGTCGGTCATTGTTTCGCGTGCTCTTCCGGATGCCCGCGACGGATTAAAGCCTGTGCATCGCCGCATTTTGTGGGGTATGTACGACCTACGTGCGTTGCCCGATCGTCCCACCATGAAATGCGCGCGTGTCACTGGTGAAGTCATGGGTAAATATCACCCGCACGGTGACTCGGCGATTTACGACGCGCTAGTGCGCATGGGCCAATCGTTTTCTCTTCGCCATCCGCTTGTTCATCCCAAAGGAAACTTTGGTTCATTAGATGAACCCCCGGCGGCGGCTCGTTATACCGAATGTCGTTTGGCCCCTATGGCGATGGACATGCTCGCCGATATCGATGAAAACACCGTCGATTTCAGTGATAACTACTCGGGTGAATTCCAAGAGCCAGCAGTTTTACCCAGCCGTTTCCCCAACTTGTTGGTAAACGGTTCGCAGGGAATTGCCGTGGGTATGGCCACCAATATTCCTCCGCACAATCTCGGTGAAGTTATCGATGCGGTAAATCATCTTTTACAAAACCCAGAAGCAACATCGAAACAATTAATGGAGTTTGTAAAAGGCCCCGATTTTCCGACCGGCGCGCTCATCATGGGACGCCAAGGAATTATTGATGCCTACGAAACTGGTCGTGGATCTATCAAATTGCGCGGTAAAGCCGAGATCGAAGAAGGCACGCGTTCTGATTACATCATCATCACCGAACTGCCTTACCAGGTAAGCCCCAACCAGTTCATGATGAAAGTAAAAGAACTCGTTGATAATCGCGAACTCGACGGTATTGCCGAACTAAACGATGAATCGGCCAAGGGCCAAATGCGCCTTGTTTTACGCCTTAAACGCGATGCACCAGCGTTAGTCATCCTCAACAATCTTTATAAGCGCACCCCGTTGCAAACAAACTTCGCGGTGAACACGGTGGCGTTGGTGGATGGCATTCCGCGCACCCTTAATTTGCGCGACGCCTTAGTGGCCTATGTCGATCATCAAATCGAAGTCATTACCCGTCGTTCGCAATATCGCTTAGATGAAGCCGAACGTCGCGCGCATATCGTCGAAGGTTTGTTAAAGGCGCTTGATCTCATCGATGAAATCATTGCCGCCATTCGCGCTTCAGCCGATAAATCTGCAGCTCGCGAAGCACTTATGGCGAAACCATTCGAGTTTTCCGCCGAACAAGCCGAACATATTTTGGACATGCAGTTATCGCGTCTTACTCGTTTGGGTCGTTCCCAACTCGAAGAAGAAATGGCCAAATTGCGGGAAACCATTTCCGAATTACAAGCCATTCTTGGAGATGACGGCAAGAAGCGTGCTGTCATTGCGACGGAACTCACTGAAGTACGCGAAAAGTACGCCCAACCACGCCGAAGCCAAATTTCCTTTGAAGTTGGCGATCTGGATATCGAAGATCTCATTGATGATGAAGATCTCGTCGTCACGATGTCGGCCAAGGGTTACATCAAGACCGTTTCCTCAGATGCGTTCCGCGTACAAGGTCGTGGCGGTCGTGGAGTCGCGGGCACTCGGGTAAAAGACGAGGATTACGTCACTCATATTGTTCACACCACTGCGCATGCCTATCTGTTGTTCTTCTCCAATCGCGGACGCGTGTATCGCCTGAAGGCGCACGAAATCCCCATGAAAGAACGCACAGCGCGTGGCACGGCCGTGGTCAACTTGTTACCGCTGCAGCCCGATGAACGTATTCAAGCGATCATCGATACTCGCGATTATGAAACCAATCGCTTCTTGTTCTTCGCCACCAAGAATGGCCAAGTCAAGAAAACGAAATTCACCGAATACGACTCGTCGCTTCGAGCCGGAATCATCGCTTTGAACTTGAAACCCGGCGATGAACTTGTACGCGTGATTCCCACCAACGGTGGCGATGACATCTTCATGGTGACGCGTGCCGGCCAAACCATTCGTTTCGCTGAAGATGAAGTGCGTGCCATGGGACGTGCTGCTGCGGGTGTGCGCGGCATGAAGATGCGCGCCGATGACGAAGTTGTTTCTTGTGATGTCACGCGTGAGGACACGTCGATTTTGATTGTGACCGATGGTGGTTACGGCAAGCGCACGCAACTCGACAAATTCAATCGTCAAGGACGCGGTGGTCAAGGCGTACGCGGTATCCGCATTAACGAAAAGAAGGGCTTTGTGGTTGCCGCCTTCATGGTGGGCATCGACGATGAAATTTTCGTTATCAATAGCGGCGGAATTGTGATTCGCACACCAGTGCGCGAAATCTCTTCACAAGGCCGTGATGCCACCGGTGTGCGCGTCATGAACCTCACCGACGGACAAACCGTTGCCTCGGTTGCTCCCGTGTTGGGAACTGACGAAGAGTAAACACCTCGCGCCGAATTTCGCAGTTTCGACTGCCGTCATTCCTTCCTTCTGTAGTGGAGAACGGAAATGTCAGCTGCTCGAAAACGCGCCTTCGTTCCGTGGCGTCAAAACGAATCGGGTCAGGTTGTCCCGCTTTTCATCATCATTATTTTTGTCGGCATTGTGACAATTTTCTTGCTCGGCAAACTCGGACAGCAAGCCGCCGAGCGTGCATCGGCACAAACAGCCGCTGATGCCGCAGCCTTGGCGGGCGTAGCGGCCGGTGAAGATGCTGCCGGTGAAACGGCCAAAAACAACGGGGGCACGCTTCTTTCGTATGTTCATGTTGGTCAAAAAGTTGAAGTGGTTGTTCGTGTTGGACATGCACAGGCCACCGCAAGGGCGGAGGCCCGGTGGTAGGGGTGTGCTCAGATGTTGCGGCAACGTGCCTACACTTCTTCGGTGGCCAAACGAAAAGCGCAGAGCGCTCAGCCGGTGAAGCAAAGCGCGCCGTCCCCGCGACGTGCGGCCAAAAAAGGTGTTCGCACTGAGCGCACAATTGTGCGGGTCGACCCAATGTCGGTCTTTCGAGTTTCCATTGGCTTCGCGTTTTGTCTTTGGATCATCGTTATCGTCGCCGTCATTTTTCTTTATTTCATTGCCTTAGTTACCGGACAAATCAACAATTTGGAAAAATTCCTGGCCGAACTCTTTGCGCAAAAGTCGTTCTCTATCAACGCTTTTACGTTGTTGTTGGGTGCGGCCTTCATTGGATTTGTTCTCTTTGTGGCTTTTTCGATAATCGCCATGATTTACGCGATTTTGTTCAATCTCATGGCCGGCCCGATGGGTGGACTTACCTTTACGGTTATTGAAGGGGAGCAATCCACACCATCCCCGATGCCGTTTGATCAATTGGCCAATACAACGGCGCCACCTCGGCAAGCCCCACCGGCTCAGCCCGCCCCGCAGGCGCCTCAAGGTGCACGGCGCCCAGTTGATGACCGGCCCCGCCAGCCTCGACGAGAGAATCCGGCCCCTCGTCCACAACAAGCACCGCCGGCTCGGCCGTCCCAAGACACGTTCTGAGTCGAAAGCGACCACAAATTCTCGGTCCGTTTTTTACCGCTGCCGACGGTCTTGTAGGGTAACGAGTCGCTGTTCGGGGCTATAGCTCAGTCGGTTAGAGCGCACCCCTGATAAGGGTGAGGTCGCTGGTTCGATTCCAGCTAGCCCCACAATGAAAATGATCCGACGAGCGATGGTGGCCATTGGAATGGCCGCATTGGTCGCTGGCGTGTTGCGACTCGCCGGTGTCAATCGTCCCGCCACTCAATCGGGTGGATGGCGCGAACTTTCCGGCCCCGAGTTGGACTGATGGCAAAAATCGGCGTGATCGGCGTCGGTGCAGTTGGTGCGCGTGTGGCGCGTCAACTTGTATCAACTGACGGAGACAAAGTCGTTTTACGCGATGCATCGCGCGCTCGTGTCGAATTAGTTGCGCAAAGTTTGGGTGAAAACGCAACTATCGATCACGGTGCATTAGATGATCCGCTTGATGTCGACGCTGTCATTATTTGCAGTCCTGGTCGTACGCAAGCAGCGTTAGCGGCCAAATTCGTTCCGAACGGAACGCATGTCATCACTACGACTGATGACCTCACCGATGTACGCGGATTGTTGTCGTTAGAAAAAGACGCCGCCGCTCGTTCAGTGAACGTCATCATTGGCGCTGGTTTTGCTCCGGGTATGACGTGTGTCTTGGCGGCGCATGGTGCCAACAAGTTCGATGTTGTTGATGAAATTCATATTGCAAAATCGGGAACCGGTGGACCGGCGTGTGCCCGTCAGCATCATCGTGCACTCGGACGAGGCGCGGTTGATTGGCGTGATGGCAATTGGGATGCGCGTCCGGGCGGGAGTGGTCGCGAGTTGTGTTGGTTCCCTGACCCAATTGGCGCGCAAGATTGCTACCGCGCTGAGTTGCCCGATGCCCTTTTGTTAGTGCCGGCTTTTCCCTCTCTTGCGCGTGTTACTGCCCGCGTATCAGCCACTCGTCGCGATCGATTAACGGCTCGTCTACCTATGTTGTGGCCGACTGATCCCGAAGGCGGCCCAGGTGCAATTCGCGTTGAATTACGGGGAAGCACAAACGGGGTACAAAGCACAAAAATTTATGGCGCTATGGATCGGCCCGCAGTTGCAGCCGGAGCCGTAGCGGCGACGGCGACGCAAATGGTGTTGCGTGATGAATGTAAACGTTACGGCGCAGGTGGATTGGCAGAGTTAATCGAACCATTGCCGTTTTTACAGCAACTTGTCCAACGCGGTGTACGAGCGGCGATTTTCTCTGGACTGTAACTGCTTGAAATTTTTAGCGAATGTTGTTTCTCTCTAGTTAGGTTGCAATCGCAATGTGCAGAGAAAACTTTTGCTTGTTAATTGCCTAGCCCAATGCATAGGTCGCATTTCTCATAGAAAAAACGTCAGTTTCTTCGTACTTTTTCTGTCGCGTTTCCAAAAGAAAAGCAAAGAAAGAAGACCTTGCTATGGATGTGCAAGATGTAATTCAAGATGGACTCAATTGGATTTCCTTTGAAGTAACTCGTGTTTCGCGGCGATTACCTCTTTTTCTCGATAGGTCGGAATTACACGCAATCGGCCTTTTAGCAATGGTTGAGTGTGCTCATCGCTTTGATGGAACAAGAAAAGTGCAATTCCGCACTTATGCCGCACCGAGAATTCGCGGGGCAATCCTTGATGAATTGCGTGCCCGTGATCATCTTGGTCGCAAACAACGACAAATGTTTCGTAATTCTGTTCGTGAAAGCGACGATACACAGCCCCATCAACAAGATGTGGATGAAACTGTGTACGAAAGAATTTGGCTGGAAAATTTACAAAGGAAAGAACATTTATTTGAGAACGATCCCGTATCAATTTTGGAAATTCACCAGTTATATGAACGTCTTCGCCAGGCATTTTGGCAACTGCCGCCGCGCGAACAATTAGTCATTCGTCGCTATTACTTTGAACATCAACGTCAAAGTTCAATTGCCGTTGAACTCGCCGTTACCGAAGGACGTGTGCGCCAAATTCGCTGCCAAGCACTGTCAACGTTGCGCGATCAGTTAATTGATGCAATGGAAGAGGTTGCCCATCAACGTGTCTGGGCAGACTGACTTCCTTTACGCCGCCAGCCTCGATAAAACACAACGGCTGCGCCGATGGCAATGACGGCGACAACCACAACAAACACCACCAAACCCTCGGTGCTTTGTGGCGATCCTTCATCGGTTACTGCATTGGCGTTGACTGTCATGCTGGCGGTGGTGGTGGGCGATTCCTGAGCGCTGGCCGGCCCCATCGAGAACCACACCACTGCGCTTACAAGGGCGAATACCGTCACGCCGAGACGGCGCAACAACTTCGATTGGTGGGGGAGGGAAGATGCAGTCGACATAGCGTTTCTCGCAGTAATTCGAATTGGGGGGACTTTCTCAGTCAGACTGTACGGGTGAATCTCGCCGAACGTGTAGATGACAATAAAAAGTCGGCGGTTGCCATTCAAGCCACCAATCTCACGTTGGCCTATGGACATCATCGTGTCCTCGACAACGCTTCCTTCACCTTGCCAAGCGGCGCCATCACCACGTTGGTTGGACCGAATGGTGCTGGAAAATCAACGTTGCTTGATGCGGTGGCAAATCTCCTGCCTCCCCAATCGGGGCAATTGCGAATTTTCGGAGAAACTCCAGCACAAGCGCAGGCCAATGTTGCTTATGTCTTGCAATCGGCCAAAGTGAATGATGCACTTCCGCTTTCGGTGCGCGAAGTGGTGACCATGGGGCGGTACCCGCGGCGGGGGATGTTTTCTTTACTCACCAATCAGGACCGTCAATTTGTGGATGACGCTATTGAACGATTGGAAATTACCGATTTAGTTTCTCGCCATATTTGGGAATTATCGGGCGGACAACGGCAACGAGTTTTTCTGGCCCAAGGGTTAGCGCAACAGGCCGACGTGTTGTTGCTCGATGAACCAGTAACCGGTCTCGATGTTGTGAGCCGTCAACGCATCCTTGATGTTGTGCAGCAGGAAAAAGAGATTGGTCGCACCATTGTTATGACAACGCATGATCTAGCGGATGCTGCGGCCTCCGATTTTGTGTTGTTGATGGCTGGTCGAATTGTTGATGCAGGCGCGCCCGAGACTGTTCTTACTGCCGACAATCTCACCGCGGCATACGGTGGACGAATTTTGCGTTTGGCTGACGGCATAGTTTTGATTGATGATCCGCATCATCACGCGCATGGTCATGATCATGCACTTTGCGATGATGACGATGAAATGCCGAAGCCGTAACGGTTTTATTGCTGATTATCGGTAAAGTCAGGCGTTATACGACGTGATGATTTCGTCGTGTAAATAACCGTTGGTTGCCACTGCAGAAAAGCGATTGCCCGGTTGTAAGACGACCCCTTGGCCATCGGTCTTTGAAAATGACCCGCCCGCCTCTTGCATGATGACGGGCAGAGGTGCCAAATCCCACAGAGCGACTTCGGGATCAATCATGGCTTCAATTGCGCCGCAAGCAACCATGGCATAGCCGTAACCATCTCCCCATGTGCGCAATTCAAAACCTTTGCGCTTTAACGCAAGGAGCGACTCTTCGGGCCAATGAGTGAAACTGCTTGATGAAAGCACACTTTTGCGTGGATCAGTTTGTTTACTGACCGTAACTTTTTCGCCATTACGAAAACAACCAAGTCCGCGTCCGGCATACACCGTGGTGTTCAATGCAGGAAGATTGATGACGCCAATCAGTGGACCATGTTCATCGACAATGCCAAGCAAATTTGAATAGAGCGGTACGCCACGCACAAAAGCCTTTGTGCCGTCAATGGGATCGATAATCCATGTGCGCGTTGAGGTGCCGATTACATCGTCTTCTTCTTCGCCGCGCACAGTGTCAGTGGGAAATTTCTCGGCAATACGCGTGCGCAACAGCCGCTCGGCGCCCTGATCGGCTTCGGTCACGGGTGTTCCATCGTTTTTAGTAATGACATCGAGCTGTGCGGCTCCAAACCATTGCAAAGTGAATTCGCCGGCTTCACGCAAAAACGCGACGGCGTCATTGAGTAAGTCGACGGGTGCGTTCGGCGCTGAATTCGAAGTGCTCACGTAGTCATCGTGGCACGATCATTAGGCCGACGGCGAAAGTTTTGCGCCTAAATCTTGTAATTGTTGCCACCATTCAGCGGCCACAACAGCCCCCACCATGCCGGCGCCTAAATCATTGGGCATGGTGAATTCGATGACATGAGTGGTGTTGTCGCTACGCAACACAAGTTGAGGCCGCCGCCACGTTGGACGTGGACCTAAAAAAATCTGCGTTGGCGCAAGTGAAAAAATTGTTTGGTCAACCAACTCGTCTTTTTTGGCGTTGCGACCGAGTTGTTCACCTACGGTGAATGAAAGTTGCGAGTTACGAAATTCCAAAAGGCCCCGACGCCGTCCCGATTCGCGACGATCAGGCGCGCGGGTAGCTGGAACGGAAATTTCCTCACCGGTCTTTAATGCACCCGGCGCAATGGCATACGTTTCGGCGCCGTCGCCGCGCACCACAATCAACGTGTTGGAGATCAACATCACGGCGATGATGGCAATAACAATGAACAACAGCCATGAGCCGCCGATGACAAGTGCGAACACCAGCATTAAGGCGATGCCCCACCAAATCACTAAGTTCAAATTGCGACGAGCGCGCGCTTTAGCTCGCGTCGCATTCGTTTCGCTGTGGTGCGGCAACTTCGGCATTACGAAGCTCCGAGTTCCTTAAGTTGTGCGTACCATTCACCAGCCACAGTCGGCCCAATGAACATTGCGCCTAAATCCCAAACGGGAAAAAACCGAATGGTGTGGCCGCTATCAGCAATCGATAAATCTAATTGCGGGCGAAACCCGTTGGGCACCGTCATTATTTTGATGCGATCAATTGGGGTATCAAATCGAATCTTGTCTTCGCCGTATTCGAAACGAAGTCGCTTGCCATCACAAATCAAAAAGCCTTTTGTCATTGGCTCGCCACCGCGCACGCGCATTGATGGTGCCCACGTTGCATTAACCGCTACTGGTTGATCAGCGGTTGCGTTTTTCAATTCGTCGCGTTCAAGTGTTTCGTTATCGGGACTTTCCGGTCGTCGTGATCCGATCGTGGTGGCTATGGCTAAGCCGCCAAAAATAACGACGAATGCGATGTAAATAGGGTTACCCAAAAGCGCAGGGCCCAACATAAATACGAAAATGAACGCCCAAGTGCTGATAAGCGTCCAAAAACGTAAGCGACGCGCTAGACGACGCGCATCCGGGCGGTTAGGTCCAAATCGATCACGTACTTTCCGAGCCACACCGTCACCCTAGATGCCGGTGTCGAGGAGTCGACAGTCGGGCTCTGGTCGTTCAATTGCGGGCGGATTTCCACGCGGCCAGCCCAGATAAAGAAGTCCGATCATGGTGTCGGTTGGGTCGAACTGACAGAAGTCGCGCACTCGTGCCGAAAGCATGGCTCCGCCGGTTGACCAATAGGACGCAAGCCCTTTCGCAGTTGCGCCCAATAACAAAGTTTGAATGGCGGCCGAAACGGCATCGCGATTTTCTGCCGTCATGATTTCGTCATCGCCAATTGTCGATGCAACCGCAATTACCACCGGTGCGCGCAAATATTTCTTGCGTGCTTTTTCGATTTTTGCTTCGGGTTCGCCGTTATCAATCAGATCCGCCGCCAGTGCTTGTCCTAGCGCGGCGCGCCCGTCACCTTTGATGACGCGGAATTTCCATGGGAATGTGCGCTTGTGATTGGGCGCGCAAGCGGCCAATCGAATGAGTTCAATGCAAATCGATTCGTCGAGATCTTTTTCCGTGTCGATAAGCAAGTTCGATCGGCGAGCCATAACCGTGTTGCGAAAGAGTTCGAAGTTTTCATCACTTGGATCGGCGAAGGCTGACATGATCGTGACGGTATCGGTCATTGTCGAAGGAGACACTCATGCCCCTAATTCAGATCAACATGCTCGAAGGTCGTACCCCCGAACAGAAGAAGGCCTTGTTGGCTGCTGTTACAGAAGCGGTGCACACCTCCATTGGTGCGCCCCTGCCGTCAATCCGAGTTTGGGTGCAGGAGTTTGCGCCGGCGGACTACATGGCCGAAGGTGTTTGGCAGCCGGATAAGTCCTAAATCAGGCCCTGATCAGGGTTTTTGATGGAAATTTGATTTTTGCCAAAGTGGGTATTGCCAGACCCATGGGGGGCGGGGTTACTATTTGCGAGTCCTCGGGCGGAATCTGGGGTCTTTCAGAGCGTCTCGTACTGCATCCGGCATACGGGTCGTCAAGGCAAAGGAGCCTCCTATTTCCGCTGTATCCGCCCGCCCGAATCGTCGTATTGCCGCTGCCGCACTCGTAGCGGTTTTGGTCGCGGTCGTGCTGACGGGCAACGGATCGGTTTCCGCTCAGCAAAGTGATGCCCGTTCACAACGTGCACAGGTCCGCTCCCAACAAGCCGCAATTGCGGCGCAGGTCAATGCCTTAGAAGCAGATCAACGCAAAGTAACCGCGGCCTTAGCAGCCTTAGATGCGAATGTCCGCGGACAAAATGCGGCCTTGAAGAATGCGGAATCACTTGCCGTTTCAGCCGCCGAAGAAGCGGAGCGAGCTGAACGCGAAGCGGCGGAAATTGAAAAGCAAGTTGAGGAATTGAAAAAAGAACTCACTGCTTTTGCGGTGTATCAATATGTGAATCCTCCGTCTGACGATTTAGTGCGCAGTTTGCAAGCGGAATCAGCGCAACTCGAAGCAACTCGTCGTGCGTTAATGGAAGTGAGTTCGACATCGTCAACTGATGTGCTCGACAAAATGCGCGCCGCTCGTCAACGTTTACAAGAAACCCAAGCCCGCGCTGTTTCTTCTCGTTTGGAAGCAGAACGCCAGGCTGCGAATGCACAACAAGCATTGGTTTCTTTGGAGTCAGCCAAAACACAGCAGGCCGCTTATGCCGAGCAAGTTCGAGCGCGTCTAGATGAACGTTTACGTGAAGCACAGCATTTGGCCAGTATCGATGCGTCATTAGCAGCGCGTATTCGCGCTGAAGAATCGGCCTTGGCGAATCAAATTCGTAATGTGCCACCGCCGCCGCCAACCAATACACCGCCACCTTCTATTTCTCGTCCCCCGTTGCGCACAGTGGGTGGCATCACGGTTAATGCATCAATTGCCGATGATTTAGCGGCGTTATTAGCCGCTGCCCGCAGCGCCGGATTCAATCTTGGGGGCTACGGCTACCGCGATATCAACGCGCAAATTCAATTACGTCGACAAAACTGCGGAACCAGTGATTACGCCGTTTGGCAAATGCCGGCCGATCAATGTTCACCGCCGACAGCGCGTCCTGGTTACTCCGCACATGAACGCGGTCTTGCCGTTGATTTCCAATCCAATGGCGTCTTCATTAACACGCAATCAAATCCTGCATTCCGCTGGTTAGCGGCGAACGCGGGCCGTTACGGCTTTATCAATCTTCCGTCGGAACCGTGGCATTGGTCCCATCCGGGCTAAAGCCAAAGAACGCTACGCTGATCGCTATGTCTGATGTTTCCACGGGAGTAATTGAACGAGAACAAACTCGTCCTTCCGATCCCAATCTGGAGGAAGGCAAAGTGGCGCACATCATTCGTAAGGACGATCAGATGCGCGGCTATGTGTTGGGCGAGGAAATCACCGCTCTTTGCGGAGAAAAGTTCATTCCCACTCGTGACCCATATCAATATCCCGTTTGTGAAGCCTGCCGAGCGGCATTAAGCGCGCAATACGGCGAGTCATAATTTCTGATGTCCGATCAGTGGTTCACACTGGTTGTTCATGTCCCTCATATTGAGCGTGAAGCATTTACCGCTCAACTATGGGATTGCGAGATTGGCGGTTTCGAAGAACGCGATCACGAAGAGTTCGTTGAGTTTCGCATTGGCACAACGAATCCAAATGGTGTGCAAAGCATTTCGGCGCCCGAATGGTTTTGTTCTTGCGAACCAATTGCGGCCACGACCGGACTTGATACGTGGCGCGAATTCGCCAAAGTCGAACGCGCGGGGCGATGTGTCATCGTTCCTTCTTGGCATGAATACCAGCCCGAGCCGGATGAAATCGTGGTCGTTATAGATCCGCAGTATTCATTCGGTAGTGGATCACATCCCACCACTCGACTGTGCGCCGAACTGCTGAGTGAGTATGTGCAGAACACCGATACGGTTGCCGATATCGGCTGCGGCAGCGGTGTTTTAAGCGTTGTGGCCGCCAAAGCCGGAGCAGCCTTAGTTTGCGCCACCGATATTGATCCGCATGCTTGTGCAATGACCGTTGAAAACGCGCAACGAAACGATGTTGTCATTGAAGTGGCGCCGTCAATTGACGATTTTTCGCTCGCGCAGTTTGAAATTGTCGTGGCCAATATTGGTGCAGCGGTTCTCTGTGAGTTGGCGCCCACACTTTTACGGGCCACCAAAAAGTTTCTGCTTGTGAGTGGGCTGTTAATCGAACAACAAAACGACGTGATTGATTGTTTTGTTTCTAGCGATGTGGCATTGCGCGCCGTTCGACAACTTGATGAATGGTCAGCGGTTATTTTCGAAAAAGTGATTCACGATTGACGCTGTTGTTGGCGCCAACGGGAGTATTTGCTGGGATTGGGCCAGGTTGTGACATCGGGAAGTAACGGTTCGATTGTGCCGGACCGCAGTGAACCAACCCAAACGCCCAATCCATAGGCCATATCGTCACAAAGTCGCAGCACAATCCAACTCGGTAAATCGACATCAGGTTTGGTGCGAAACCATTCCCAAACCGGCAAGGCCAATGCGCCGAGCAGCAAAGCGCGACGAAGTTTGCGAAAGGGAAGGAAGGCCAACGCTAAGGCCGTGATCGGCCACCACGGACGCACAAGCGATGCTGCAATCAGTCGGCCTGCCGAGAGATGTCCTTTTAATGAAAGTTCAACGGCAATCGGCAGCGATTTCACTCGCTTTTCCAAAACACCAATGGTGATTCCCACAAGGGCTGCCGAACCAAGCGGAAAGCCGGCCGCTAATGAACCCCAAGTTGCAAGAGAAAGACCCGATGCTTCGACCGGAACGAGTGCACCTTTATGTCGTTTCGCTAATGGTCCCGCCGATGTTCCGTAATCAAAACGGCGGCGTAACCACGAAAGAGGTGTAGTGCGATGACGGTGTCCAATGGTCACCGACGGGTCATAACGAACAAGCACATCGTTTTCGTCGAAGCGCCACACCAAATCAACATCTTCACCCACCGGCATTGATTCATCGAAGCCACCTAATTGGTGGAGAAATGACGTGCGGCAAACCAGAGTGGCTGAAGGAACAAAGGCGATACGACTGCGGGCGCGCACGCGTCCCGCAATTGGACCTTGATCAAGTGCGGCGCGTTTGCGTTCATAACGCATAAGTCGAGAAAAACGTGCTTGGCCCAATGGTTCGTTCATCACTATTCGCGGAGCCACAATGCCAACTTGGTGGTCGCAGAAATTGGTGAGCAATGGTTCAAGCCAACCTGGTTTGGCCAAACAATCCGAATCGACAAAGGCCACCAGAGGCGTTTTCACCAAACGCAAGCCGGTCATGCGAGCAGCGGCTGGGCCTTCATTTTTTTCATGACGTACACATTCAATTGGAACGCCATAACGATTTTTTTCGGGAACTTGTAATGGAAGATCAGAGCCGTCGTCAACAACGATGATGCGTTGTGCATGTCCTAAACCATCGAGTAGTCCGGTTTCGATCTCACCTTTTACCGGAATAACAATCGTGACGTCGTCGGTGGTGTAGGGAGAAGTTTCAGATACGGGATGGAATATTCCGGCGTCGAGAAAACGGCGTAACAGTTTCGCTTCACCAGTTTTCGGCGGCGCGAGAAGATCAACGTCTTCTCCGCCCAATAGACGATCAACCACTTCAGCACCTTTTTCTGAAAGTCGTAAAACCGTCAACGGTGATCCGCCCAAGATGGCGCGACCTTCTTCAAATCGCCGAAATGATGCATCGGGAACGAGACGGGCCATTATGACGAAGCCGCCAAAAACTCAGTAATTACTTGGCGTAATTGGGATTCGATAACGGTAAGGAGTTGTTCTCCTTTTTGGGCGCTGGCACCACGCGGATCGCCCAAAATTCCATTGGGACTAACAGCCGCCACTCCTTTTTGGCGGAGAGCGAGTTTGTCGTCTTCGGAAAGTTCTGTGACACCTTCTTCGAATCGATCGGTTCGGACCACATCCGGTGCAATTGCTAAGAGCAGTGATGTTTCAAATTCACCGGCATGAAGATCGGCATCGGTTATCGCTGGCGACCAAAAGATGACGTTTCGTTTTTCGTTAGCCAAAATTTGGCGGGCCTTATTTATGGCATCGAAATTTCCACCGTGTCCATTTATGAAAATGACACCGCGAAAGGCATCGGCACTGCGTACAAATTCCACTAAGAGAGTGGCCAATGCTTCGCTACCAATGGAAAGCGTGCCCACAAAGTCTTGATGTTCGCCCGAAGCTCCGACACTAAAAGTGGGACCAAGCACTACGTCATCAGTGGAAAACGCTGAAAGCGCGCGTTCAGCGATTGCTTGGGCAATTCGAGTGTCGGTATCTAAAGGAAGATGAGGTCCATGTTGTTCAAAACTTCCTAATGGACAAACGAGCACTTGCCCGGCCGAGCCGAGTTCAAACGAAGTCCAGCGTCCGAGGGCGTTGTGCATGGTTCTATGTTCGCACCTTCAGTCGAAACTTCCGAATGGAACCGATTAATCAAGAAAAGCGCGGGCAAATACATCGGGAATTTGGCTGGGTCCCGCCACCGAAAAGCATTGTGCACCCACATTTTTGGCGAAGGTTTTTGCTTGTTCGTCATCATCAGCGGGTGCGATAACGATGAGTTCATCAAATAAGCGCGCAATATCGGTCGGGTCGGGACCGGAAGTGACTCGGGTGTCAGAAAGAAGGATGCAGATTTTTCGTTCGGCCGTGGCGCGCGAAAGTTGATCAGCCGCGGTCCGCAAGGCCAAGGCCACATCGGTTGTGCCATGACCACGTAAACGAAATACATCACGCACGACTAACTCGGCTGATCGCTCACTGCCGAATGAAGACAAGACAATGGCGTTATCGCCAAATGCCACCACGCTGGTTTTTTCCGGGGCTCGTAAATGAACACAGGCTGCGGCCACTGCAGCAGTGGCCAAGCGTTCGCCGGTCATTGATCCACTGCGATCGACGACAATACAAAGCGCCGTTGTTGGTTTTGCCCACTGACGTGATTGCAATTGTTCAATATCGGGCGCCGAACGACGGGCGCGAGCCGCAGCGATTTCATCAAGGCTCGCTTCAATATCGATTTCGCCGCCATGGCGTGCTGATTGTGTTTGCAGACGTCCAATTCCGCCCTTTTTTGCTTGTCCTTGACGGGCGATATCAACCACAACTTTGCTGGCCAATTCTTGAGCTGCTTTGCGTAACTTTTCATCGGTGGCGCCGATCAAGTCGGCGAGTAAGACCAATGCTTCGTCAGCATCTTCTTCCAAGGCTTCGGCGAACGCGTCTTCATCAAGAATGCCAACTTCGGGTGAGATCTTTTCGAAGTTTTGATTTCGTTGTAATGACTGGCGCGATGTTGAACTACGCGCCGAATCGGCCAATGCTTTTTCAGCATTGGCTCCTTCCATGACGCGTTCTGAATCGGGTCGTTGTGGGGGAGCCTGACCCCCGCCACCTTGCGGCGGCGGGCTTAGAGTTTTCCCGAATCAGTTTCTTTCGTGCTGTGTTTTTGCCAAAGGGCACGAATGATGTCTTCTGGAGTTTGCGAAACACCTTCTCGCACTCGAATACGACCACTTAATGCGGCGAGCGCGGCATCAATTCCAAGTTGATCGTTATCGACGGCGAGATTGCGTAAATCAGCCAATTGTTCGGCAATTAACACGGTGTCGATTGCACCGCGTACCGACGAACCAATACGAATATCGGGATGATTGCGTGTATCGCGCACAACGCGCACTGCTTTTTGACAGAGCGTTGAGTGACCACCGACTTCTTTTTCGCAAATGGCAATTTCATCTTCTTCCGATTGGTAACCCATCGTGACGCGACAGACGCGGTCGTACACTGCGGCGGAAATTCGCGCCGTGCCGATGGCATCAAACGGATTCATTGCGGCCAAAATGCGAAAGTCTTTTGCCGCTGAAATTTTTCCTAAGCGCGGGATATGTAATTCCCGTTCACTCATGGCGGTGATGATCACATTGAGAGTTTCTTCGGGAATGCGATTGATTTCTTCGATATAGAGAAGGCCACCAGTTTGCAACGCTTCGGTGAGCGGACCTTCTAAAAACACCTCGGCGCTATAACCCTCAGTTAACACGCGCGCTGGATCGAAACTGCCAATTAATCGGGCCGGTGTTAATTCAGCATTGCCTTCAACAAACACCAAAGGTGCGTTGCTCGCTTCGGCGAGGGCACGTAACAGTGAAGACTTTCCCGTACCCGGAGGACCTTCCAACATCACATGTCGATTGGCCGCTAAAGCCGCCACAATGACTTCAATTTCATTGCGACGTCCAACAATTTCGGTACCGATTTTTTCGATCGCCTTCAGAGAAAATTCACTCACGCGGAAAATCCTCCGTCAACATCAATGAGTGCGCCCGTTAATGCTGAAGGTGCATCAGTTGCTAACCACTCAATCGTGGCGGCAATTTCATCGGGATCAATTAAGCGTCCGATACGCGCTTGTTGGGCGAATTCGTCGGCGTTGTTAAGGCCGTAAACCGCAGCGCTGGCATCCAACATCGCCGTGCGCGTACTTCCCGGACATACAGCGTTGGCGGTAACACCACTGGTTCCGAGTTCGGCCGCTAATGATGAAATCAATCCGGCTACACCATGTTTGGCGGCGGAATACGCACCCAGTTGCGGCAATCCGTAATGAGCGGCAGCTGAGGCCACGGCAATAAAACGTCCGTGACGCGGCGCTGGTGATGACAACATCGAACCAACAGTGGCGCGCACTAAATGAAAGACACCGGTCAAATTAATTTCGACCATTGCTTGCCAAACATCGCTACTTGTTTCCCATAGCGGTTGTGAACCTGAAACTGCACCGGCAGCTGCAACTGCAACATCAATGCCGCCGAATTTTTCGGCTAATTCGTTTCCGAGTTGAACCATCGCATCGCCATCGCGCACATCAATGGAATAACCATGACCATGTCCACCGCATCGAGCAACGGCGCTTTCTAAATCGTCCATAGTCGCCGATTGATAAGGCGCTGGAATGGAGGCGATTTCATTTCCACCGGCGAGATCGAGAAGAGCGACCGAATAGCCGCGCTGGGCCAGCCGCTGTGCCGTGCACGCGCCTATTCCACGAGCTGCTCCGGTGATTACGGCGAAGGGCCGACGAGTCATGGGCGAATCCTATGGGTTCATATGACAGGCTGGCGTCCATGACATCGTCGAAAAAGGTCGATATAGGTGATTTCGATGCGGTCGGAGTGTTGTCCGATCTCTTTGTCACCTTGCGCGAAAAGGTGATGTTGAGCGAAGTTGAGGCCAGTGCGATTTTTTCCGCGCCTGATGGTTGGCATGCCGTGGTGGTCACGGCCAAGCCGGGCGGAAGCACCGTGCTTATTTGCCGTTTCCATCAACTTTCCCTTTCCCGACTGCGCAATGTGGCCGATGCCTTGGTGCGACGGGGCTGGCTTTTGGATGAAGACCGTGAAGGAGCGACGTTACGAATGGCGCCCGGAACCACTACAACTGACGTGGCCTTTGAGGTGTTAGCGGCACTGGTAACGGCCGGTGCACCATCCGGAGAACGCGAAATTGAACTGCGCGATGGCCAGGGCAATCCCATTGCGCTGAGTTAGAACAAATTGGCGTGCAGGATCGGCAACGAACTGCGAGTATTCCAACGGCAATTTTTTCTGGGGGGAACAATGTCTGAACTCGAATCACGAGTGAAATACAACGAGTTACTCGACGTCCTACGACGCGCCGGTGATGAATGGGTCGTTCCTGGTCCGGCAATGTCGGATGACGATGTGGCCGAAGGTTTCCGTAACCTCACTCATATTTTGCAAAGCGCGTTGTATTCCCATCAGGAATTTGATCCTGAACGTCCGGTGTTTAATCGCATTGTTTCGCCTACTCGTTCGTTCACTGGCGATAACTCCGACGCGCTGTATTACGAAACACCAGTGGCGGCGGATTACGAATACATCGTGCGCGGCAATATCGCCGGTGCGGTCTACACCTCGTTCACAATGGAAGCCGGCGCTGCCGATGGCTCCTATGCAACCCACACATCCGGCGTGTTGCGCGATGACGACATTGATATTGATGCCAATGGCAATTACGAAATTCGTTTAGGTGGTGCAAAGGCTGATCGCAATTGGTTGGAAATTCCTGCCGACGGCGGACGCATCACTACTCGTCATTATTTTGAATGGCCTCATTCATCATCGGCTTCGCAAACACTGCATATTCCGCTGAGTATTGAAAACACCAACAAACCGCCGGCGCCACCCCGTTGGGGCGATAAGCGCGTGGCCGAAGCATTACAGCGCGTCATTAATCATGTGGCCACCAAAACAATTAACAGCGTTGCACCGGCCGCTGATGTTGACATTCCGTTCGTTTCGCGTGAACCGAATATCTTCAAAAAGCCTGTTGTTCCAGGAAATATGGCGTTTGCAGCCTTTGATGCGGCATATGCCATGGCTCCCTATTTCATTGGTGATGATGAAGCACTCATCATTCGCGGCGCGTGGCCCGAATGCCGATTCGCCAATATCTGCTTATGGAATCGCTGGTCGCAAATGTATGACTATGTGAACCGACAAGTAAGTCGTAATCGCGCCAATACAACACTCGATGCCGACGGCGGTTTCACTTTGGTGCTTGCTCATAGCGATCCGGGTCATCCCAACTGGATTGATACCGAAGGCCGCAATTTAGGCACGATGTTTTTCCGTTTCTTTTTGCCAGAGACCGACGACATCGTGACGCCAACCTGTGAAGTAGTGAAGTTCGCTGATCTCAAATCAGCGCTTTAACAATTCACTCATACTTTTTCGAGGCGATGTGCCGGACCGGCGGGATAGGAAATTCCGATCGCGTCGCCAGTGCGCACAACGCCACCGCGCACAACAACGGCCATTGCTCCATGTTTGAAAAGAACTTTGCCACTTTCAGAAGTGAAGGCCACTGCCGCGCGCGCCCCCGGACAGGCCTTATCAATTTGGGCACATGGATCGCGCAAACCCGTAAGGGCAATAATGACGTCGTCACCTAACGTCAATGTTGTTCCGGCCGGTACGTCATTTAGCGAGATACCGCGTGTAACAAGGTTTTCGCCCAAACCACCCGGTGACAGCGCGTAGCCATCGGCATTGAGTTGTTCGTATAACTCAATGGGCAAGAGGTGCACTTGCCGCAGATTTGGTCGTGGATCTTTCTGACGACTTAGGTGTTGATCCATCGCGCCACTATGAATATCGCCTTCGAGTCCGAGACCAGCGATGAATGTGGCCGATGTAGTTTCTTCTTTGCTGAATGAATGTGATGCCGAACGATGCAGGCTCACAACCGCGGGGGACGGGGTTTCGCTCATGGTTAAGTATGAGCCGGCCGCACGACCGATACCAGCGAATTTCCGATTATTGGGCGCTCAGTTGGTCGGTTAAGAGGTTTGGGGGCTGGGGCGGTAGTCTCTCGCCGGTCCTTTCGGAGGGGTTTCGATGGCGAACAAATGGTTCGAAACAGTGGCAGTGGCACAACGGCGAGCCCGCAAGCGGGTTCCGTCGTCGGTCTACAACGCCATTATTGGCGGGGCAGAAAAGGGCGTCTCCCTTTCCTCCAATATGGTCACGTTCGATTCGCTCGGGTTCGCCCCTCATGTGGCCGGTCTTTCTCCCGAGCGCACAATGGCCACCAAGGTCATGGGCCTTGATCTTTCGATGCCGGTCATCATTTCGCCGACCGGTGTGCAAGCGGTTCATCCCGATGGTGAATTAGCCGTGGCCCGCGCCGCCGCCAATCGTGGAATCCCGATGGGTCTTAGTTCATTCGCGTCGAAGTCGGTTGAAGAAGTCGCCGCTATTAATTCGCAAACGCTTTTTCAAATGTATTGGTCCGGTGGCCGTGACGTCATGGTGCAGCGTTTAGAGCGCGCCAAGAATGCCGGTGCAAAAGGAATCATCCTCACGCTTGACTGGACTTTTTCCAATGGACGCGATTGGGGCAGTCCGTATATTCCCGAAACAATGAACTTGCGCAACATGATCAAGTTGGCACCGCAAGCTCTTTCTCGGCCGCGCTGGTTCCTTTCGTATTTGCGTCATTTCAATATTCCGGATTTGAGCACGCCGAATATGGCGCATCCGGGACAAAAAGCGCCGACATTTTTTGGTGCGTATTACGAGTGGATGACCATGACTCCCCCAAGTTGGGAAGACATTGCATGGTTACGTTCCAACTGGGACGGTCCTTTCATGGTGAAAGGTATTTGTCGCGTTGATGATGCCAAGCGTGTGCGCGATCTCGGTGCAACCGCACTTTCAGTTTCTAACCACGGCGGAAACAATTTGGACGGAACGCCGTCGCCAATTCGGATGCTTCCTTCCATCGCTGATGCCGTTGGTCATGAAATTGATGTTGTCCTTGATGGCGGTATTCGTCGCGGTAGTGATGTTGTGAAGTCAGTTGCGATGGGTGCGAAAGCCGTCATGATTGGTCGCGCTTATCTCTGGGGCTTAGCGGCCAACGGTCAAGCCGGCGTCGAAAACGTTTTAGACATTTTGCGCGGCGGTATTGATGCCTGCTTATTGGGCTTAGCAAAATCTGATATTTCGGAACTTTCCCCCGAAGACATCATCGCTCCACCCGATTTCTTTTTATCGGCCGGAAAGTAAAAGTTCGTTTTTAATTGTCGTTATTGCACGACAGTTAAAGGAATGCGCTTCCGACCAACACCGCGTGGTTTCGAGTGGTCTGATGTAGCAACAGGTCGCTGCGCGCCACCGTTACGTTCTAATTCGGCTAATGCTTCTTCGCCGTGGCCAAAAACGCATTCGGGATCGGGTGCATCGAGCGGCAAACCAGTGAAGAACTTGGCTGCCATACAACCGCCACCACAGGCGTCGTAACTACCGCAGGAACCACAGGCACCGGGATTGGTTGGTTCGCGTAACGATGTGAAGAGTTCCGAACTGCGCCAAACCGCAGCAAAACCGCCCTCATCGCGTACCGAACCGGCACGGAAATGATCGTGCAGAACAAACGGACAGGCGTACACATCACCCACAGGATCGATAAGGCAAACCACGCGACCAGCACCGCAGAGATTTAATCCGGGAAGCGGTTCACCTAATGCTGAGAGATGGAAAAACGAATCGCCGGTAAGCACTTCGGGATGCGCCAACAGCCAGTTATACAACTCAACTTGTTGCGCTGAAGTGGGGTGAAGATCATGCCAAGTATCGACACCGCGGCCTGATGGACGAAAACGGGTAAGACGTAATTCCGCTCCATATTCGTTGGCTAACTGCGCATAGGAATCAATCTGCGGAATGTTTTCGCGAGTCATGACGACGGAAAGTTTGAAGGTACCGAAACCGGCATCACGCAAATGATCCATGGCTTCGCGCACACGGGCGTACGTTCCTTCGCCACGAACGGCGTCGTTGGTGAGTTCGTCAACGCCATCTAAAGAAAGTTGAATGTCGACATAATCCATGGCGGCCAGTCGACGAGCATTTTCAGCGGTGATGCGACCACCGTTAGTGGAGAACTTAACGCCGACACCTTTTTCAACGCAGTACTCAACTAATTCGAAAAAATCTGGTCGCAACATCGGTTCGCCGCCGCCGATATTGACGTAGAACACTTGCATTTCTGCGAGTTGATCAACGATGGCTTTCATCTCTTCGGTGGAAAGTTCACGCGGATCGCGACGTCCCGAACTGGAAAGACAATGAACGCATTGCAGATCGCAGGCGTAGGTCCATTCCCAGGTCAAACAAATAGGTGAATTCAATCCAGCCGAAAGCTGATCGGTTAATGCAGTCATTCGGAATCGGCCTCCACCAAAAAATCTCCAGCAGCCAGAGATGTCAGAGCATGTTCAAAAGATGGCCAACGTTTTGGATCGAGGCCAACCGCATCAAAGGCAGCGCGAGCTGAATTATGAGCGGGTAATGATTCGACCACCGAAACTAAATCATGTGATCGCAAAAAAGTCAGACGACGATTCCCGTAGTGATAGGCCAACGCGCCGAATGGTTCGGGGCGTAAAGCAACTCGATCGTGGAGACGCCACTTACGGGATGAGTCAAAGACATACGTCGTCATAGACCCGAGATGGCTTTAGTAAACGCCGCACATGCCGTCGATGGAGATTTCCTCGACCAGCAATTCTTCAACGGCAACTTCTTCATTTTCGACAACGTCGGCTGCATCAGTTGCAACTTCAGCGGTCATTTCAAGTGCTTGTTCCATAGGGGAGAGACTACCTGCCCTCTGCATTACTGGCGCCAGTCACACTGTTTTGGATTCAGTTATCCGCCGTTGGGCGAGTTCGACGTAGTCAGCATCAAGTTCGTAACCGACCCAATGACGTCCACATTCGGCCGCCGCGATTGCGGTTTGCCCCGCCCCCATAAAGGGATCGAGCACGGTGTCGCCCTTATAGGTGAACAGTTCAATACACCGGCGTGGCAATTCAACTGGGAAAGGTGCGGGGTGTCCCACCCGTGTGGCTGAAACCGGCGGAATCTTCCACGTGTCGAGAGTCCAAGCGCGGAAATCATCGGCATCGATGGAATTTTCAAACGGCAATCCACGTGCTTCGCGCTCTTTGCGATTGAGGGCACGATCGAAACGACCCTTACTAGCAACGATGATGCGCTCGGTGACATCGCGTAACACTGGATTGGAGGCTGACGCATACGAACCCCATGCACAGTTACCCGATGAACCTTCGGCTTTTATCCAAACGATTTCGCCGCGTAATAGAAAGCCCAATTCATCTTGTAAGAGTGCAGTGACGTCGCCGGCTAACGAACGGTATGGCTTACGTCCAAGATTGGCGACATTGATGGCGATACGACCACCTGGCTCTAAGACGCGCCAACATTCGGAAAAAACTCCGTGCAACATTTCCAAATACTCAACATACGAACCGGGAATTCCGTTTTCGCCCAGTTCGGCTTCATAGGCTTTGCCCGCAAAATACGGTGGCGATGTCACCACTAAAGCAATGCAATTGTCGGGAAGATCTTTCATCTGGCGCGAGTCACCGCAAAACAATTGATCTTGTACTGGACACGGAGTGATGTTGTTATCGCTTAAAAGTTTGGGTGGTTCAAAGCGAGAATAAAAATCGGACGCGTCATGACTTTCGCGCTTCGAAACACCGAAAGAAGAAGTCACCGTTGCACGGCTTTTCGTCTTACGACGATTTGGTGTTCGGTCAGTTCCCGCAACCTCTTCTTCCACTGACCTAAGACTAAACGCTGCGCGCGAAGTGTGAATTTCGAACAGTGAATTTCAAGGTGAGAATGCCGTTCGCTCGTTGCGGTAATCGGCTCTACGATGCCCAAGGGGCGGTGGAACGACCACCGACATAACGAAAAAGTGAGTGGTCATGGCTTATTCGGATCAAATCGGCGCAATCGATCTGATGATTGGTTTTCCTTTCCGCGATAAGAAAGCCGTTTACGAATATTTGCAGCCCGGCATCAAAGACACTGGTTCCAAAGACTTAGAAATGCCGGCTGGCTACATGTTTAAAGACGTTCCCGATGAAGCCGGTGAAGACGTTGATCCCATTGAATTCACTTTTGCCGAAATGAATAAGTACGGCGTTGCTGCCGGTTTATTTGGAGTTGGCGATTTAAGTATCGAAGCGAAGCGTCGTTATCCCGGCCGAGTGTTTTTTAGTTTGGAAATCGACCCCAATGACATCACTGGTGCGGTGCGAAAAATTCGCGCTACGCATGAAGAACATGGCTTAAGTGCCGTGACCACTTTTCCTGCGGGATGCGTTCCACAGGTTCCGGTAAGTGATCGTCGTTATTACCCGATTTATCAAACATGTATTGACCTTGATATTCCGATTATTTCCAATGCCGGAATTCCTGGCCCGCGTGTTCCGGCCGAATGTCAGAACGTGATGCATTTCGATCAAGTCTGTTATGACTTCCCTGAATTACGCATTGTTATGCGACATGGTGCTGAACCGTGGGAAGAGTTAGCCGTGAAATTGATGTTGAAGTGGCCGGGTTTGTATTACATGCCCAGTGCTTTCGCGCCGAAGTATTACCCCGAAGCCATTATCAAATACGCCAACTCGCGCGGCAGCGACAAAATTATGTACGCCGGTTATTTTCCGGCGGGCCTCACGCTGGAGCGCATCTTCACCGAGATGCCCAATGTCGGCCTTAAGGATGATGTGTGGCCAAAGTTCTTGCGTGAAAACGCCATTCGTGTGTTCAAACTTGAAGGCGTGGCATCTGTCAACGGAGGTAACGCATGAGCGTGGCGGTGATTACCGGTGCCGGCCAAGGTTTAGGTCGAGCAGATGCTTTACGACTTGCGCGCGATGGGTTCACCATTGCTTGCGTTGATGTTGATGAACAAAAAGCGCGCGAAACAGCAGAACTGGTGCGCGCTAGCGGTGGTAACGCTGATTTTTATCAATGCGATGTCACCCAACGTGAACAAGTGCTGGCGTTAGGAAATGAAATTTCTGGCGTTACTGCGTTGGTTAACAACGCAGGCATTTGGAAATTTCATTCCATTTTGGAAATGAGTCAACAAGACGCGCACAGCGTGTACGACGTCAATATCGCCGGCATCATTTGGTGCACGCAAGCGTTTGTGTCGCAAATGAAAAAGGCGGGCGGCGGCAGCATTGTCAATATGTCCTCGGGCGCGGCGTGGACAAACTCTCCTGGCTTAGGTCTTTATCCCGCGACTAAATCGGCGGTGGAATCACTTACCCGCACGATGGCGTTAGAACTCGGACCCGATCAAATACGTGCCAATGCCATCGGACCAGGCCTCATTGTGAGTGATGGAACGGCCGCCAACTATCAAGGCAATCGAGCCAATGAACGGGCCAAAGGTGTGCCGATGCAACGAGTGGGCTCACCAGAAGAGATTGCCGATGTCGTGTCATTCCTTTGCGGACCGGATTCTCGTTACGTAAGCGGTCAAGTGTTGTACGTCGATGGTGGCATTACCGCTGGTTCCTTGGCGAGATAAACACGGCCGACAAAAATCTCCTACGTTGTCGGTATGCAGCCGTTCACTATTGCAATACCTGACGCCGAAATCGAAGATCTTCAACGTCGCTTGGAAAATGTGCGTTGGCCTGATCAAGCACCGGGTGATCCTTGGACATTCGGTATTGAACGCGAAGTCATGCAATATGTCGTTGATTATTGGTGTAACACCTATGACTGGCGGGCGCGCGAAGCGCGTATGAACGCCTATCCCAATTTCATAACAACGGCCGAAGGTGAACAAGTTCATTTTTTGCATGTTCGTTCATCGCATGCCAATGCCACGCCCATGGTGCTCACTCATGGCTGGCCTGGTTCTTTCGTTGAATTCTTAGATGTCATCGAACCGCTGACGCAACCGGAATTGCACGGCGGAACGACCGACGATGCATTTCATTTAGTTATTCCCTCAATGCCGGGCTACGGATTTTCGGGACCAACCACGCAACCGAACTTTCATGTCAATCGTGTCACCGATGCCATTGCTTCGGTAATGGAACAACTTTCATATGACCGCTACATCGCACAAGGTGGCGACTGGGGCGCGATTGTGACGCGTCGTTTCGGAGAGGCCTATCCCGAACGTTTATATGGCATTCACGTCAACATGATGTTTGCTTTTCCATCCGGCGATGATCCCGATCCGATGGCGGGAGTTACGGAAAAAGAATCGGAGCGCATGGCTGCGGCCGGTGCGCGTATTGCCGATGGCACGGGATATATGGCCATTCAGAGCACGAAGCCTCAAACGCTTTCCTATGGATTGAATGATTCGCCTACCGGATTAGCCGCGTGGATCTTGGAAAAGTTCCAAGTATGGAGTGATTTAGATAACGAAAGTTTTCTCGACACCTTTGGCATTGATCGCGTGCTCGACAACGTGAGTGTGTATTGGTTTACGCAAACAGCGGGATCGGCAGCGCGTCTTTATGCGGAATCGCAGCGGGCCGGTAATGGTGCGGCGCAGGGTTGGTCTGGAAAAGTTGACGTTCCAACCGGACACGCCTTGTACCCCTACGAACTTTTACAAACGCCGCGTGCATGGGCGGAAAAGAAATACAACATTGTTCATTGGAGTGAACAACCACGCGGCGGACATTTCGCCGCGTTCGAACGCCCCCAACTTTTTGTTGAGGATTTACGTCAATTCAAACGGGCATTACAACTGTGACCACCACTCAAACTGAAGAAGTATCTGATCGTTTACCCCGTCCGTGGGCGGGACTTATCGCGTTGTTAAGTGGCGTTTCCTTAATTGTTTTGGATGGATCACTCGTCAACGTTCTGATTCCGTCGATGGTGAAAGATCTCAAATTGGATCGCGCCGAAGTGTTGTGGTGTAACTCGGCGTATTCATTGGTATTCGCAGCGCTATTAATTACCGCTGGTCGATTGGGTGACCGTTTAGGTCGCCGTCGCTTCTTTATGACCGGCACCATCATTTTTCTTATTGGCAGCGTTATTGCCGGTGCAGCACCTAATCCCGGCATTTTGATATTGGCTCGCATCATCTCGGCGATTGGTGGCGCCATGATGTTGCCGACTTCAACGGCAATTATCAACGTTGAATTCACTGGCCGCCGTCGCGCCATCGCATTTGGTATGTGGGGTGCCGTGTTTGGCGGTATGGCCGCCCTTGGTCCGGTTGTTGGTGGTTGGTTAACTGAAGACTTCTCATGGCGCTGGGCCTTCTACGTCAACATCCCAATTGGTTTGATTTCATTGGTTTTGATGTCGGTCTATGTGCCGGCTTCGATTCGCGAAAAAGTCGATTCATTCGATCCCATTGGCGTTGCACTGTCGGCTGTTGGTTTGGCTTCGTTGATTTTGGGACTTATTGATGGTCAGCAGTACGGCTGGTGGAAAGCCTTAGAAGAAACATCAATTGGTCCGATTACGTTCAGACCGCCTGGCCTTTCGATTGCGCCCGTGGCCATTGTCTTTGGCCTTGTACTGATCGCATTGTTTTTTCTTTGGGAGTGGCGTCGCACCCGTCAAGGAAAAATTGGTCTGGTTGATACATCTCTTTTCAAGATTCGTCGCTTTTCCTATGGCAGCGCTACTGCGTTGATCGTTGCGCTGGGAGAGTTCGGTGTCCTTTTCGTGTTGCCGCTTTGGATTGAAGCGGTTCATGGTTTCGGTCCATTGGAGACTGGCTCTGTATTGGCGGTGCTGGCCATCGGCACATTTATTTCCGGTGCATTAGCGCGCCGCGCCGCCGAAGCCATTGGACCAACTCGTTTAGTGCGTTTAGGCATGGTTCTGGAGATCATCGGTGTTGTCGGTATCGGTCTCGCTCTTTCGACTTCATGGTCACCATGGTGGTTAGCGCCGCCGCTCATTCTTTATGGAATTGGTTTGGGCTTCGATGCTGCGCAGTTAACCAATATCGCTTTGGTGGATGTTCCAACCGATCAGAGCGGAAGTGCATCATCGGTGACTTCCACTATGCGACAAATTGGTAGCGCTTTAGGTGCAGCCCTTTTGGGTGCCGTGTTGTTTTCAACATTTAGTGGCACGTTGTCACGCGATATCGAAGCAACAACTTCCATACCCGAACAAACGCGTAATCAAATTGTTGACACCGTTGTAAATACATCGGGACAAGCAATCATTGCCTATTCCAATCAACCGGATTTAGCCCCCGTTATTACCGAAGCGAAACAGTCTTATACCGACGCGGCGCGAATAACTGCTTTTGCGGCGGGCGGACTCGTTGTTGTTGGTTTGATTTTCTCACTGGGATTACCTTCCGATAATCCAAAGAAAAAAGAACAAGACGCGCTAAGCGTCACGTGATTTGGCCGCCATAAGCGGATTGAAAAACTCTCGTTGGCGAAACACCAAGCCATCACGAAATTCGAAGACGGCAATGTAAGTGTTTTCGTACGGTGCTCCGTTAGGAAGATATGTCCCCCGTCCCGCGAACTCGACAATTAATTTGTCGGGATTTGTTGTGGCATGAACGTCAGTAATTTCTAAAGTGAATTGAAAGACCGAAAACGCGCCCGCTAAATAATCACGAATGAGTTGACGCCCCCGCTTTTCGCCCGGCGGGTCGGTATAGGGAAATTCGATAACGATGTCGTCGGTGTAATTAGCAACTTGCGCATCGGCATCGCTATTACCGATCGCCGCAAATATTCGTTCAACAACCGCCAGATTTGCCCGCCGATGATCGTCGAGCTGATCCATTAGCGAGTGGTGCGGGTGCGATCGGGAACTAAGCCCACTAAGCGTGCGCCCACTGTCGAGATGATTTCATCCGAAGGCGTGACGTCATCTTCAACTAAAGAAATAAGTGCTTCATGCTCTTCTTCGGTGAGCGCCAAAAGGCGACCTTGATAGCGAGCCGCACTTACGCGTGTGAACACGCGCGGTGAACGCAATTTGTTAGCCACTGCATCGAGAACATCTTCATCTGCATCGCCTGGTTCATCATTGAGCAAGTCGAGGAGTTCCCAAATTTGTCGGGGGGTGAGTACGACACCGAGTAGTTCGTCATCGGTTGTTGTCGTCATGAGTTTTCAATCTCCAAATAAAAGGTAGAAGTTTTGTCATTCGAAAATTCGCCGAAGTACGACGAGGGAACGACGGGTACTGCCGAAAGGACGCTTACGCCGACTGCGACATGATGTGTTCAAACCACCATTTAGGCGCATTGTCGATGATGTGTCCTATATGAGAATAGTCGTGCCAACGGCAGATCTTTCCATTCCGGACCTCCATTACCGTCACAAATGGGTGGTCGATGACCTCGCCGGTATGGAACATCCACCTCTCCATATGCTCCCAAATCACCAAATTTCCTTGGGCCACAAGATGTTTGGGGAAGTGGTAGTAGCCGGAAAGAGGCTCAAGACCGATTTTCAGTCGACGAATGATGTCGGCCCCACCTACTGCGCCTTTGGGATCCATGCCCACGTCGGTGTAGTGACAGTCATCGGTGAAGAACGTCGCCATGAGATCCCAGTCCCGTTGGAAATGGGCGTACCAATAGTTCTCTACGACTTCGCGGTTCATTGCTTCGAGACTGTCCATGGTTTCCTTCTATCGGTGCGGCGTTTTGAATAGATGTGATGACTTACGCACTTGGCGGAACAGGCGGGTCGATACCAATCAGTCGGGCCGTAATAGTAGCGACCGGGTTGTAGATCGCCATTGCCCCAACCGAGGGATCACCCGATTCAGCCACAAAACTTTCGGCCAACTTCACCATAACTAAACAGAATTGGAAACCAGCAAGCACTTCGTAAAAGTCAACATGGTTTGCTTTACGACCTTTGAGTTCTTCCCAAAGCGCGATAGTTGCGGCGCGATCCAACATTCCTGGCAGCAACGTTGCACCCGCACTCTCGATTGAGAATTGTTGCAGGAACAACCACCAACCTAAATCGCTTTCGCTGTTGCCGAGCGACACCATTTCCCAATCGAAAACACCAATGACTTCGGTGTTATCGCTACCGCCATACATAAGGTTGCCAGGACGCGCATCGCCCCAACAAAGTTCGATGAACTCGTCGTCATTCGGCCAATTGGCAACCAGCCAATCCCATGCGGGATCAATAACTGGATGTGATTCGCCTTTTAACGCCCAGTTTTTGTAATTGGCGAAGTAATTACGACGTTGTTCCGGACCTAATTTTCCATGATGTTTTTGATCAAGATGTTGGAAACCCGCTTTTTGCCAATCGACCTCACCGACACTTACTAATGCGGCAACACCGTTACGGGCCCACTGCGCACGTTGATCGGCAGTCATTTCAACAACGAAACCCTCTTGGGTGTACGGCGGTTGATCACCCGGTACCAAACCATAAAGACGATCCATAACAAAGAACGGACCACCGAGAACAGACGTATCGCTCTCCGCCCAACGCATAGTGGGAACGGGCACGTCATGGTTCTGTAACAACTTCATTGACATGTATTGCTGTTGTAAAAGATCAATCTCTGGGAAAAGAAGATTCATTGATGGTTGACAGCGCAACACCATTTCTGCTTTTTCGGTTGTGCCACCAATTGACCACTCTGCATCTAACAAAAACGTTTCGTTAGAAAAACCGCTGGCTTGCGGAATTGTGAGGCTGGTGATGGTTACTGAATCTGCCTCGGGCATTTGCCGAGCGAGCCACTCTTCGAGTGTGGCTTTGATTTGGTCCGGATCGCGTTGACCTGAAACCGGCATGATGTCTCCCCCAATTGCTGTACGCAACGACTTGTTCGGTCATGGTAGGCGAGACGCCACTAGCGTTGGGAGTCGATCTCAAGGGGGAACAATGGGTTGCGTTGAGGGACGAATCGCGTTGGTGACGGGTGCGGCCCGCGGTCAAGGGCGAGCCCATGCGGTGGCACTGGCGCAACAAGGTGCGCATGTTGTGATTTGCGATATTGCGGCCGATATTGCCTCGGTCCCGTATGCACTCGGTACCGCCGAGGAATTAGCCGAGACCAAAGCGCTGGTGGAAGCGACCGGTCAACAATGTCGCTCCGCGGTGGTTGATATTCGTCGTAGTGAAGAAATCGATGGACTGGTGGCAAACACCGTGGCCGAATTTGGGCGACTTGATATTTGCGTGGCCAATGCGGGCATCACGGGCTTTGGCAAGTTTCACGAGTTAACCGACGAAATGTGGAACGACATGATTGATGTCGATCTTTCAGGAACGTTCAAAACTTTGCGCGCTGCGGTAGCACCAATGTTGCAACAACGTTATGGACGGCTTATCGCCATTGCCTCGATGGCAGGACGAATGGGCAATCCCAATTTGGCGCATTATGTGGCGGCCAAATGGGGCGTCATTGGCATGGTGAAAACGTTGGCGATGGAAGTGGCGCGTTACGGCATCACTGCAAATGCCATTGCGCCGGCGGCAGTTGATACACCGATGCTGCATAACCCAGCGATGTATTCGCTTTTTTGTCCGGACTTGGAAAATCCGACTCGTAAAGATGTTGAACCGCGCTACCAAGCAATGAACCGTTTAGGTGTGGCATGGATGGATCCAGCGGAAATTTCGCGCGCCGTTTTATTTGCGGCCGATGACGCGGCGAGTTCGATGACGGGACAAGTAATAGAAGTGAGTTTGGGTTCAGCCGCAGGCACCGCGTAGTTGTTTTCGTTACGCGGTTTTATGGTTGACAGATTTCGAAAACTGTCACTTCATACGAACCATCGAGTGGTTGAAATTGAGACAGCGAATCACAAAGATTTTCAAAGGTTCGCGTAATTTCCGCGTTAATACTTTCTTCGGCTTGATCAAGGTCGTCAATCACTGATGGACGTTGACTGCTCTTGAATTCATTGCCGTCTAACCATTCGCGAACATCGTTGGGAACGGCACCCACCCATTCTTTCCAAGAGCGATAGTGCGAAACCGCGTTATCGCGCACGGTATCGGCTGGGTCGTTTTCGTCTAATGCGAGAGCGGTAAACGCAGCATCGATTAGGTAGAGATCGTTTTGAAATTGATCTAATTGCGCCGACATTTCGTCAAACCATTGCTCGCCTAAAGCAAGGCGTTGTTCCGCTGGTTGGTCTTCAACTTGAGCCAAGAAAATAGCAATCGACGAATAGAACGTGTCGAGAAATGTTTTGTTGATGTTTTCGGCGTCAATGACATTTTGAATAACAACATCAAACTGTTCATCAGCGGAACGTAAATCACGGTCTTCACGGGTAAACGCAATAAAGGCGAAAAAGATTGCGATTGCGCCGAGTAAAAAACACAAACCACTAAGAGCAACAATGCTGCGTCGTCGCGGTCGAACAGTTTCGGTACTTGGGGTTGACCAAATCGTTTCTGCTCTGGGCTCCGGGCGTAATGAATAAGGAGGATGCGATGGAGGTGGCGTGGGTGCCACGGAATTCACGCGACCGTCTAACCCTGGGGGATGGGGATGCCACGAACCATCAGCCGCTTGCCATTGCGGTAGGGGCGCGTCATTTGTATCTTGCGGCCGATCGCTCACGGTGTAACCATATGTTCTTCATCGGCGGAAATATTGGCAGTCGTTAACGGACTCAAGTCCGTTCAGTTAGGAGTAGCTATGTCCCGCCGAACAGAGAATCCAGAAGGCGCACCGGTCTGGATCGAAATTTCCGCCCGTGACCTGAGTGGTCTGCATCCTTTTTATTGTCAACTTTTGGATTGGCAAATTGAAACGCCTAATCCGCAATACGGCGGATACGTCAACTTGTTGTTGCATGGTGAACGTATTTGCGGTTCGATGGCTCATAGTGAAGAAAACATGGGCGAACAGAGTTTTTGGACGACGTATTTCGATACGCCCGATATCAACGCAACCGCAGAGAAAGTCGCCGCCGCGGGTGGCACAGTGATCTTTCCCCCGCAACAAGTAATGGAGTTGGGGTGGATGTTGTTATTTACCGACACCACCGGTGCGTTTTTAGGCGCGTGGCAATCAAACGAACATCGCGGCTTTGCATTTGTTGATGAACCAGGTGCACCTAGTTGGTTTGAATTGTTGACACGCGACTTCCAAAAGTCGGTGGCGTTTTATAAAGACGTATTTGGCTGGGATATCAACATCGCATCGGATACCGACGAATTCCGTTATGCCCAAGCGCTCCGTAATGGCGAGCCAATTTGCGGAATCATGGACGCCACCAAGTTTCTTGAGCCCGGTACGCCCGATTTTTGGCGCTTTTATTTGGATGTGGCTGATGTTGAGGCGGCCCGTCAAAAAGTGATCGAACTGGGTGGCAACGCCATCACCGAGGTGGAAACCACGCCCTTCGGAAAGATGTTTTTGGCCACTGACCCCAAAGGCGCAGTCTTCTCATTACGCCAGCAATAGCCCGCTCCG
>JBEGMF010000023.1:0-5990 GCA_041183205.1 Actinomycetota bacterium
GGCCGGTTCGTACAACATTTATGTCTTTGGCCTTGACGTAAACGGTCAATGGGGCGGGAACTTAAACGCATGATCGAGTCCTACGAATCCCGTAGCGGAATGTTCAATGACGCTGAGAGCAAACCGTCGAAAAGATGGCGAATCGCCGTCGTGCTTTTTATTGCCATCGTCGTAATTGGTCTGGCGGCGTTTTTCATAGTGCAAATGCGCGAGGAGAAAAGTTTTTGCGATCAAGTAAAGAACCTTCCTGATATCTCAGCCTCGTTACAGAAAAGCGACTCCCCCAGCCAAGGTCTGATCGATTATGCGAATCAACTGGAACGGCTTTCGAAAATTGCTCCGGACGCAACGACCGCAGCGGCATTGCAGTCGTTAGCCCAGACGCAGAAATCTGCTGGAGAATCTTTTTCTGGCGACTCATTACAAGCCAACTCAGTGGCGGCGATCCAAGCCTTGAATACCGCACAAATTCAGCAAGCGGTCACAACTTTGCAGCAATCAATTAATGAAAAATGCTTGCCACAGCAATAGTTACTGATCGGTTTTTTCGCTCCACCGCGCTAACTCAGTGCGCAGCCAACCGTTTTCCCAGAAACTCACATCGCCGCCATTGTCGAGCAAATACTGATGAGCATTCGCCATAAGTGAACGCAAGCGTTCATTGTGCAAATCGCGCACTGCAATTGCTTCACCCAACTTGATTGCTAACGGTGCATTACCGCGTTGCAACGCTGCCTCGGCGCGCTCAAGGGCTGCGTCAACTCCGGTCACGGTGAGCAACTCCGCTAAAGCGGCTGGAGCACTATCGGCATACAACTCGGTCGTTGATTCGAGTTTGAACCAGCCCACATATTCTTCCCAGAACGTGCGCACCGCCCAAGAAACTTTTCCGTATCCCTGGCCAACGCGTAGTTCGGGCGGAAGTTGAATTTTGTCCATCAATGTCCAAACATCAATGCCTTCATTGAAACCTTTGAGCGCTTCTTCATGCACATACACAACGGCATCGTGCAATCGCTCAAGTGATGCTTCGATGAGATCCGCACCAACAATTGCTTCATAACGACCGGTCACCAAGATTTCCGGTCGCAGTTCGCGCACTAATCGATTCGTTGCTAATTGCGGTTCAACAAATCGATATTTATCGCCGCGAATGGTGTTGATGTTGGGGAAATGAGGAAAGAGCGGTCCGAACAAATTGCTCACTAACGCAACCTTGTGATCGGGAAGCCACACAATTAAACAATCGGTGGTTTCACCAACGGCGGCGAAAAGTTCAATTCGTAAACCGTCAACCGTCATGGCCAGACGATCGTCGAAAAGAATGTCGGGCATTGGTTCTGATTGCGCCATGGAAACGCCCGGATTCTCTTTGAAAATTCGGCGGGCATCGGTGCCGAGCATGTCGAACCAAATACCAGCGGTGCGCATCCGCAAACCTTGAATTCGTTTGTCATCTCGCTGATGAGCAGGATTATTTGCTTGCGCAATGTATTTCGTTGATGGCTCTTTAAAAAGATCAACACCACCAACATGATCGACATGCCCTTGAGTGGTGATGATGTAATGCGTTGGTCCGGGGCGAATGGCATCGAAAACACGCTTATGGTGCGGCGCTTCGTATCCCATTCCGGTATTAACAATGATGCGACCGCTATCGGTGAGGATCATGTACGCCGCCGTTGTTCCACCTGATCGGTAGACGAGGCCGTCGACAATCGGATAGGCCGGATCGTCGTAGACCGGAGTAAGAAGTTCCTTGCCCGGTCGGGTGTCGATGAGATGGTCGACCTGCTCTTGGATGTTCATTGGACCTCGATTTCGACGGGAAAAGCATTCATATAGTTGGTGTAACGGGTGCGCAGTTGGGCGGGCTCAGCAGAAAAGTCGTTGCGCAGGTTGTAGACAACCCGACCTTGTTTTCCGCGCGGATGCGCTGCTTGATAGGCGGCCACTTCAGCACGAGCTTGTTGCGAAAACTCAATTCCCGCCGCGTCGTAAATGCGTTGCAAGGTGCCCATCTCATCAGCCATGTATTCGTGGAAATACACATCGGTTGTTCGATCTTGCGGAAGTAAGTGCCGATCACGCATCGACGAATCCAAAAGAGTTCCAATGCGCTCAACCCAATAATCGCGATACCACTCGGGTTCAGGTGTTTTGTAAGCAGTGCGCGCGCCGTAAGTGACCATAGTGATGGTGGATTGCACAACCGCTACCGGATCACGATGCGTTACAACAATTGATGCATCGGGGAATGTCGACATCAACGGACCGATCTGTTCGAGATGTTGCGGCGATTTCAACACCCACCGCTCACGCGGGCGATACCACTGCATGATCTGTAACACCGTTTTCGCATATTCATAATGCGGCGTTTGATCATGCGATAAGTAGTAGTCGCGCCATTTCGGTGCACGGGCAACCCATTCGAGGTTGTAACTCGAAAAATCGGGTGTCATCAATTCAATTTCTTCATGAACATGATCGGGTTCCATGGGATGCATGGCCGCCACAAAAGGCGCACCCACTTGCATCGACTCCCACATGCTTTGACATCTCGTCCAACGCGGGTCAACACCGTCGGCGGAAAGTTCTTCGCGTGGATCGGGCACCGGTTGATACGACTCCCATAACGGCATTGAACGAAAGCGACTATCGGACGCCAACAAGTTCACAAGGTTGGTGGTGCCAGACCGAGGAAGGCCAATAACAATGACGGGTTTTTCAATCGGGATTTCGAGAATTTCGGGATGACGTTTCAGCAAATCACGAATTCGTAGACGATTCGCCGCATAACGAACACAATCAGTGAACATCAACATCCGACCCAAACCGGTGCGTTCCGGATCGTCATTCATTTCCGCAAGCTGCACGTTAAGGCGTTCCCGAAAATCATCGGGACCGAAATCGCTTAGTTCGGTTTGAGCCACTGCGGCAGCACAAACGGCATCGACACTCAATTCGGTATGCACCGATTCGCCATAGTCACGACCCATTTTTTGGATGTCGTTCAGTACCGGCGCTCGCAGATCATCAATACGAATTTCATTAGTCATGGCGTTATCGATTCACAATGCGAGATAACCGCCATCAATGGCGAGGGCGGTACCCGTGGTGAACGATGAAGCGGCCGAAGAAAGGAATAACACCGCGGCAGCAATTTCTTCGGGTGTTCCCATGCGGCGCATCATTTGTTTGGCCAATTCACCTTCGAGCATTTCGGGAAATGGTTTCATCGGAGCGGTCATAGGCGTATCAATGAGGCCCGGCGCCACCGCATTTACGCGAATGCCATCGTTTACCCAATGAAGGGCAAGGTTGCGGGTTAACGCCAACAACGCTGCTTTCGATGATGAATAACCCGGAACAATTGTGGTTGCGCGATAGGTCATCATCGAAATGACATTGACCACACTGGCACCGCCGCTCATCGTGCTTTTCGCTAACGCTTCACGGCTGCGCACCGAAAGACGTTGCGCACCTTCCACGTTCATTGCGAGCGAGGCTTGGAAACCCTCGGGGCTCCATTCATCAAGTCCATCAGGAAAATTGGCACCGGCGTTGTTAACTAAAACATCAAGTGTGTCGAGGTTGGCCGCCAGCGCATCAATGGCATCGCCATCGCGCATTTCCAATTGACGATAGGTAAAACGAGAAAGATCGGTGTCGTAGTGAGATGCATCGGCGCGAGTTCCGGTGACCGATACCGTCGCTTTGGCATCAGCAAATGCCGAAGCAATTGCAAAGCCAATTCCACTTGTCCCACCGGTTACCAAAACATTGGCACCGTTGAAATCGAACGAAACTGAATTGCTCATCGTTCGTCACCCATTGTGATCATGACTTTTCCGCAATCTTTCGAACCTTCAAGAACGGCCAACCCATCGCCGAATTGTTCCAGCGAAAGTTTGTGACTGATAACAGCCGAGAGATCGCGTCGTTCAAGTAATTCAATGGCGTCTTCAAATCGTTCGGGGTATTCCATTGATCCGCGCACGGTGAACTGTTTCATCAACAAATTCACATAGTTCGTAGATACGGGTCGATAGTGCAGCGCAACAATGACGAGTCGGCCATCAACACGACCGTTTTGTAAAACATCGCCAATCACGCTGTCGGCACCAGAGGCTTCGATATACACATCGGTTGCTGGAGTTGGACCAAACATAAATGGCGCTTCGCCATGAACGCGTTTGAGTTCGGCCCAAACATTGCATTCGGAAGGATCAAAGACATGCGCCGCGCCCATTTTCTTGGCCAGTTCTAAACGGGCGTGACTGAAATCAATAGCCACCACATCGTCAACACCGCGATCGGCCAATGTGGCAATGGCAAACAAACCAATCGGGCCACAACCAAACACCGCCACTTTTTCACCCGGTTTTGCTTCGGATTGATTTACCGATTGCATACCCACGGCAAGTGGTTCCGCCAACGCAGCCGTGGTGATCGACATGCCAGCAGGAATTTTGAATAACCGTTTGCCATTGGCGGCATCGGGCACATGAAGTAGCGGTGTGAGCCCACCTTGCGCGCCGCCGGTGCCCATTGGGCCGCCGCCCACATCCGAGGGACAAACCACCACACGATCGCCAACGGATAGGTCACTTACTTCTTCACCCAACCATTCAATTGTTCCGGCCATTTCATGACCTAACGGAATTGGATGACCAGGTGTCATTCCCATATGCACATAAGAAACATCGGTTCCGCAAATACCACAGGCGGCAATGCGCACCAATGCATCGCGTCGACCAGGTGTTGGTTCGTCAATGTCATCGAGTCGCCAATCGTTGGCTCCATGCAACATGATCTGTTTCATTTGTGCTGTTCACTCCCCCATGCCAGCGGACACGCTTCGTCGGTTAGTAATTCACCTTCGACTAGCGACTGATGATGATCTTTTGTTGGCGATCCGGCAACAACTTTAAAACGAGTGCCATCGCCGACATAGCGAACGCTGATTGCACGACGCCGATTTGTAGCGCTCAAATTTCCGCGCGCCGAATGAATGGTGCGCGCATGATGCACAGTGATATCGCCCGGTGATGTTTCGAAACTAATAATGCGGGCATCGCCAACTTGTTTGTCATAGTCAGGAACTTCAGCACCCTGTGTTCCTGGAATCGCCATATCGGAGACAAACATGTTGGGGCGATACTGCGTGTGATCGCGATGCGAACCAACAACAAACCGAACGGCACCCATCTCTTCGGTAACAACATCAAGCGGCACCCAAGTGGTGCATACAAGATCGCCTTCAAGATGGAAGTACGCCATGTCTTGGTGGTAACCGGTTTTTTCTTGCGTGCCCGGCTCTTTCACCAAGACCGAATCTTCATAAAGACGAACTTCTGCGCTTTGCAAAAGTGAAGCAACAATTTCCGGCAACGGTGAATACAGCGCGAAGTTTTTGAATTCCTCTTGCACTAACCAATGATCGGTGCCGGCTTTAAAACGACCACGGGGAACGCCAGATGATGCAACTGCGTCATCAACATTGCGAGTGGCACCGGCACCAGTTTCTAATAGGTCGGCCATTTCAGAAAGATCGGCCATTGTTGAACCGCTGAGTGCCTCTTCAATTGGCGCCGCCATGGACTCAACTAATTCCACCGGCAATATCGAACGCAAACACACCACGCCATCGCGCCAGAAAGTGTCTATTTCTTCTTGACTTACGGGGCGCAACGGGGCGACTCGATTCATGGGCTAATCCTGCCCTAGTTACGGGGTCTCCGCACTGAGATCGCGGCGATTTGCCCCTATACAATTCTGCGCAATGAAAACGGTGGAACAAGTGGTCAGCGTTGAGCGGGTTATCCCTGCATCTCCAGAAGCAATTTTTGCCCTACTAGTAGACCCAGATCGCCATCACGACATTGACGGATCGGGCACCGTGGTGGGTGCCAAGCGCGGTTCGCAGCGTTTACAACTCGGATCGAAGTTCGGTATGTCGATGAAAGTGGGTATGTCCTATTCGATGG
>JBEGMF010000024.1:0-13085 GCA_041183205.1 Actinomycetota bacterium
GCTACGCCCGAATTGATCACCATCGAGCCTTGCGCCAAGGAATGGCGGAATCGGTCTATGGACCAGGGAAATCACCCGAACAATGTGCGGCCATCGTTGCTGAATTGTTGGGACAGAACGCTTCATCGCCGGTCGTGCTCTCCCGCGCCACCGATGCGCAAGTGGCAAAAGCATTGGAAGTAAATCCGGGCGGCCTTGTGGTTGAAAACGCATCGGCCATTGAAGTGTCGCATTCACTTGGCTCGTTGATGCACACCGTCATATGGCGACCAGCACCGGTGCGCAACGAACGTTTAGCGGTGGTCACTGCCGGCACCGCCGACATACCGGTAGCGGATGAATGCGCCGCAGTGTTAGCCGCACACGGATTTAATCCTGTGCGAATTGCTGATGTTGGTGTTGCTGGATTGCATCGAATTTTAGACGCCGTTGATGAACTTTTATCGATGGACGCAATTGTTGTTGTCGCCGGAATGGAAGGCGCATTGGCCAGCGTTATCGGTGGGCTGGTGGCCTGTCCGGTTGTCGCAATTCCAACTTCAGTTGGTTACGGGTCATCACTTGAAGGTGTCACGGCTTTATTAGGAATGACCGCTTCATGCGCATCCGGATTAACAGTGGTGGGAATCGATAACGGTTTTGGTGCGGCCATTGCCATTGTGCGTATGTTGACGGTACAAAATCGTCAATCAGATTTGAGTTTTGAATGACCGGCGAACACGATCACTCGCATCATCATGATCATGCTGATTGGCCTGAACTTTCGTCGGCGTTTTCAGGTGATTACAGCGATGAAGAAGTGTGGCGTTTGGCAACTGCGTTAGTTGGCAAGTGGCGCGAGACTCGCAAAAAACTTGAACCAGAAGCGACTGTTGCGTGGTTTCATTGTTTTTCAGGTATCGCTGGTGACATGGCGCTAGGCGCTTTAATAGATGCGGGCGCTTGGGAACACGATGTTGTCGCCATGCTTGATTTGCTCGGCATTGATGGTTGGTCGTTAGAAACAGAAAAAGTTTTGCGTTCTGGTGTTGCCGGAACCAAAGCACATGTACGTGTGCATAAAGAACAAGTTCATCATCGTCATGCGCGCGACGTTTTGACCATTCTTCTAAATGCTGATTTGCCCAGCGAAGTGAAGTTTCGTTCGTTAGCAACGTTTGTTTATCTCGCAGAAGTTGAAGGCGAGTTGCATCAGCAACATCCGGCTTCGGTTCACTTTCATGAAGTCGGCGCGATTGATGCCATCATCGATGTGGTTGGAACTGCTGCGGCGATGTATTCACTTGGTATTGATGTTGTGACCAGTTCACCGGTTGCCAATGGAACCGGCACGGTTGTTGCTGCACATGGTGTGTTGCCAGTTCCGGTTCCGGCGGTGGTGCGCCTATTGCAATCGGCGCCTACGTATGGCCTTCCCATTCAACGTGAACTCACCACTCCAACCGGAGCGGCGATATTGGCGGCCAATGCCGTGATGTTTGGCGATATGCCGGCCATGAAAGTGAAAAGCACCGGTTTTGGTGCGGGTTCATCAGACGGTGGCGAACTTCCGAATCTCACCCAAGTCGTTGTGGGCACAGCCATTCGTCAACCAAGTGCGCCTGCGTTCAGCGAATCAACGTCTACTCAAGTGGAAACAACATCAGCGCCGTCGGCAACATCCGATGCGCGCACCGAAGTGGTTGTTGTTTTAGAAACCAATGTTGATGACGTCACTGGCGAAACACTTGGCTATGTCATCGATCAACTTTTGCAACACGGCGCTTTAGACGCGTGGTGCACGCCGATCGTGATGAAAAAAGGCCGACCCGCGCATACGGTGAATGTTCTTGCCTACCCGCAAGATGCCGATCGTTTGCGCCAGTTGTTAGTGGCCGAAACCGGCACGTTGGGAGTGCGCCAGCGAGAAATGACGCGCCTCATTGAGTCGCGCCGCCATGAAGTAATTGAGATAGACGGCGTTAGCGTGCGGGTCAAAGTGGCAACGCGGGCTGATGGCACCGAAGTGGCCAAAGTGGAACATGACGATGCTGTTCGCCTAGCGCAGATTCGCAAGCAACCGCTGCGGGATGTCATCCGCTGGGTTGAACAGAACTGGCAATTCTGATCCCACGAGCACGTTGATTTAGGCGAGACTGTTGGCCTTGGAGGGCCTATGTCGACATCTGCTCAATCCCGAATGTATTTCCGTCAGTTATTAGCTGGACGTGACATCGCGCAAAACGATCCGTTGGCGCGCCAAATGGTGAACTTTGTGTATCTCATCGGTGATCGCGAAACCGGTGAAGTGGTGGCAATTGATCCTGCGTATGACATCGACGGAATATTGCGCATCATCGAAGCGGATGGAATGCGCCTTACTGGTGTACTAGCAACGCATTATCACCCCGATCATGTCGGTGGATCGATGATGGGTTACTCAATTGAGGGTGTGCATCAACTTTTGGATCGCGTGAATGTTCCAATTCACGTGCAAACAGAAGAAGCGGAATTTGTTTGCAAAGTCACGGAACTCACAGACAAAGATCTCGTGCAACATAAAAGTGGCGATGTGGTGATGGTGGGTGAGATTCCCATCGAATTAATTCACACGCCGGGTCATACACCGGGTAGCCAATGTTTCATGGTGGATGGCGCGTTAGTTTCGGGCGATACGTTGTTTTTAGAAGGTTGCGGACGAACCGATTTACCCGGTGGCGATCCGGCTGCGTTATACGAAAGTCTCACGCAAAAACTTTCCAAAGTTCCCGACGATTCGTTGTTGTTCCCCGGACATTTGTATTCCCCTGAGCCGTATGCGTCGATGGGTGAAACACGCCGAGTGAATTTCGTGTTTCGTCCTCGCAACGCTCAAGAGTGGATGCAAATGTTCGGAGGGGCGTAATGGCCGACCTACTTGAATTATCAGCTCGATTTATTGATGGAAAAGAGACACCGACCGAACTTGGCCCGGTGAATCGCATCACGTTGGAACTTTCTGAAGTGGCCGACAACGTCGCCATGGTGGAAGCATTCTCCCATATCGTCATTTTTCGTACCGATGACGGACTTGTTTTGTTTGACACCACGCTTGAGTCGATGGCGTCAACGGCCTTAGAGAGAATTCGCTCGTGGTCGAACGATCGTGTGAACACCATGGTGTACACACATGGACATATCGATCATGTTGGCGGCGGGCGCGTTTTTATAGAAGAGGCTGTGGCGCGCGGCGATAATCGCCCGCAGGTTGTTTCGCATGAAGCGGTTCCCGAACGTTTTGATCGCTATCGCTTAACCAGCGGTTACAACAATCACATCAACAACCGGCAGTTCAGCCGCACCAAGATGCACGGAATGTCGCCCAGCAAAGAGGAAGTGGCGGAAATTCCTTTTGGTCCGAGTGTGTTTATCGAACCAAACACCACTTATCGCGATGCCATGTCGTTAACGATCGGCGATACGCATTTTGAACTTCACCACTCGCGTGGTGAAACTGACGATCACACCTGGACATGGGTGCCGCATTTGCGTGCCATTTGTATGGGCGATTTATTGATTTGGGCCTTTCCTAACGCAGGTAATCCGCAGAAAGTGCAGCGTTTTCCCCATGATTGGGCGGTGGCATTGCGCGAAATGGCGGCCATGCAACCAGAGTTGTTATTGCCGGCCCATGGTCTGCCGATCGATGGTGCTGATCGCATTCAATTAGTGCTGGGCGAAACTGCAAGCGCGCTTGAACATCTAGTGGCGCAAACCATCGCCATGATGAATGCGGGTGCTCCACTGAACGACATCATTCATACGGTGCGTGTACCCGATTCATTGTTGGAACGGCCATGGCTGCAACCGGTGTATGACGAACCGGAGTTTGTCGTGCGAAATATTTGGCGTTTCTACGGTGGTTGGTATGACGGCAATCCGGCGCGTTTGAAGCCGGCCCGCGATAACCATTTAGCGGACGAAATAATTTCGCTTTCTGGTGGTGTCGATCCGGTTATGAATCGAGCCCTTGCGCTGGCCGATGCCGAACCGCCGGTTGTGGGTGGCGTGAATGAAGATCTCCGCCTTGCCTGCCAACTTATTGAGTGGGCCTTCACCTATGCCGAACAACGGGGCGACGTCTCCGATGCCTTACGGGAAGCGATGAAAGACATCTACCGAAAAAGATTGGCAGTTGAGACGAGTTTGATGGCCAAAAGCATCTACGGTGAGGCCTCTAAACGTTAGGTTCCACACCTTCGGGGGAGTAAATGAATACAACATCAAAGCGCGCCAAACGTTTTGGTGTGCTGTCACTCTTCGTTGTCGCACTGCTAGTGGCGGCGGCCTGTGGTGGCAGTTCATCATCAGATAGCAAGGGCACTAACTATTCAGAGCGCGGACCATATCCAGTTGGTATCACCACTTTCGATTTAGGTGACCGCAAGGCATATGTGTTTTATCCGGCTGACCCTGATCGCTTAAGCGAGGGCACCAAGGTCACTTCATACAGTTCTTCGGATGCGTTTCCGGCAGCATTGCGAGCGGCGATTCCTAAAGAACTCGTGCAGGAAATTCCGATTGACGCAACAAAAGATGCACCAATCAATCCCAAAGGTAATTTCCCCGTCGTAATTCATTCGCATGGATTCGGTGGTTATCCCGAATATGCGTCGCAACATCTCATTCATCTTGCATCGTGGGGTTTTGTGTCGGCTGCGCCTGATCACATCGAACGCGATTTGGCCGCAAACTCACTCGGAAGAGTTGTTCGTTCTGAACAAGACGTTCAGGATCTACGGAATGCGTTAGCGCGTCTTACCAAAGAAAATGAATCTGGAATTTTCAAAGGCAAGTTGAATCTTGACCAGGTTGCTGCCGAAGGACATTCCGCTGGTGGCGGTGCCGCTGGCAAGTTTGCTTACGACCCAGCAGTGAAGACCTACATCGGTCAAGCGGGTGTACCGCCATTGTTATTGGCAACAGCGGGTGCCGACAACGCAGCGAAGTACGCCAATCAGGCTCCGCCACAAAAGCCAACGATGCTTCTGGCTGGTGAAGTTGATCAAACAGTTGCTCTTTCAACTGTGCAAAGTGTTTACGACTGGTTAGCGACTCCCAAGCGTTTAGCGGTATTGCGTGGTGCTGGACATAACGCTTTCACTGATTTGTGTAAACCAATTCGTGATCAAGGCGGATTGATGCAGTACTCGGGACGAATTCCGGCTCCTGACAACTTGTTGAAGTTGGGTGAAGACGGTTGTACTCCCGCCAATATGGATCCCACAACGGGTTACAACATCATCAATCAGTTAACGGTGGCGCAACTTCGTTATGTCTTTGGTATCGACAAAAACGACGCATCGTTAAGCGCGAATTACCTCAATACGTTGTTCCCGAACGGGCTTTCAACCTACGAATATCAGGGTTAATTCAGTTGTAAGACGTTGGCCGTCGGTTATCCAGACTGGGTAGCCGGCGGCGCACGTTTTGAATTTCTTCAAGTTCAACGTTGGCCACAATGACGGTGTCTTCGGTGGCAGGGGCGGCGGAAAGAATCCGGCCCCACGCGTCCACGATCAATGAATGACCATGACGAGCCACCCCATCGGGACTTTGCCCCCACTGATTGGGCGCAATCATGACAACTTGATTTTCAACAGCGCGGGCACGCACTAAAAGTTCCCAATGATCTTTTCCGGTTGAGGCTGTAAATGCACTCGGCAAACAAATAACGGTTGCGCCTTGCAATGTTTCAAGACGAAATACCTCAGGAAAACGAACGTCATAACAAATGGTGAGACCAACTGTTACCTCGGGTTGTTGAGGAATCACATTGGCGGTCACAAAAGTTTTTTCACCGGGTGTGTAGGTATCTGATTCGCATGAGCGAACATCATCAAGTTCAACATCAAATAAATGAATCTTGCGATAGGCCCCGAGCAACTTTCCTTCCGCATTGAAAAGTGCTGCGGTGTTGAATAGTTGTTCGCCATTTCGCTCGGGAAATGTTCCCGGCTGCAATGCAATTCCAAGTTCCTTCGCTAACGATGCTGCCCATTGCATAAGCGGGCCATCGAGAGTTTGGGCGTAATTTGAAATATCAGCAGCGCGCACCATGGCGGTAAACATTTCGGGCAGCGAAATAAATTCCGCGCCTTGTTTGGCGGCGTGACGAATAAGTTGATCGGCTCGCGCAATGTTGTCATCGACTGATGGTGAACAACGAAGTTGCAGGGCCGCCAGTTTCATGATGGCTTCTTGGCGCGCCATTCAATTTTTCCGGCGCGGACGGCTGTAGCGGAAATTGGATGATGAAGTGGATCAGTATCCAAAATGATCGCTTCAATTACGTCAGGAATTGTTTCAACAATTTCATAACCGGAACGTGGAGCAATGGCCACGGTTGGCAAACGTCGTAATGCTTCATCGCGCGCTTCGGTATCGCCGTACCAAACGGGGTCAACAACTTGTAACCATTTATCCGCGCCGACCACGATCACATCGAACCCTTCGGCAATATCGGCAATCAGCGAACTGCTTGTTTCCCGTGCCTCGAATTGTGGATGATCGGAAAACAACATGGTGAGTTCATCGAGACGATCATCGATTGGATCGAGACGGGCATCGTCTTTTCCAAGGGTCATTGATGAAATGGTGAAGTAGACAACATCCACATTGAGTTGCTCGATCACACATTCGGCAATATGGATATGGGCGACGGTGGGCGGGTTGAAGGAACCCGGGTACACAGCAGTCCGTCGCATTTCAGTCATCTCCCAGAGCGTAATGACTGCGGCAATACTGGACGGCATGTCTCGGAGTCCTTTTCTTCATCCATTCGCTCGGCCGGCCGCAGCCGCCGAGGAATTCATCACGATTGTGCGCGGCGAAGGTGCGGTGGTGTGGGACGACCAAGGAAATGACTACATCGATGGGCTGGCCAGCCTTTGGTACTGCAATGTCGGACATGGCCGCTGGGAAATCGTGGATTTCGTGGCATCTCAAATGGCGGTATTGGAGAACTACAACACTTTCGACATCTATACCAATGACACGGTGGAACGATTAGCCGCGTTTATTGCGGCCGCCGCTCCGATGAATGACAGTCGAATTTTCTTCACTTCATCTGGAACTGAAGCGGTGGAGACAGCACTCAAGTTGGCGCGTCTCACCACAACTTTGCGTGAACCCGATCACGGTGAAGAAACAAAGCGCGTTGCCTTTGCCGGCCGCGTGAACTCCTATCACGGCGTGGCTTACGGCGGTCTATCGGTACAAGGCTTACCGCTGAACAAGCAATACTTCGGTCCGCTGTTGCCAGTCTCGTATCAAATTGATGCCCATGATTTTTCGGCGCTGGAAACTTTGTTTGCCGAACACGGTCACGAACTTTCGGCATTCATCACCGAGCCCGTTCAAGGAGCTGGGGGAGTGTTTCCCAGCGTCGATGGTTATTTGCAACGTGTCCGTCAACTTTGTGATGAACATGATGTCTTGCTGATTTTTGATGAAGTCATCACCGGCTTTGGTCGCTTGGGCTCGTGGTTTGGTGCGGCCTATTACGACGTTGTCCCCGACATGATTACGTTTGCCAAAGCATGCACCTCTGGTTATCTGCCTTTAGGCGGTGTGGTTGTAGGCGAAAAAGTTTTAGATGTCATCGAAGCGGATCCCAACTTTTTGTTACGTCACGGCTATACGTATTCGGGTCACCCCACTGCATGCGCGGCTGCCTTAGCCAATTGCGCCATCTTGGCGGAGGAAAATCTCTTTGCTCGCACAAAGATCATCGCGGAACGCTTAGGACAACCTCTGCATGCATTAGCGAAATCAGGCGCCGTTGCTGAGGCGCGCGGCATCGAAGGAATTTGGGCTGTTGGCTTGCACCCCCACCAATCAGCCGTTGAGGTGCGCAACAAAATGCTCAAACAAGGCGTTATTGCACGACCAATTGGCACTGCGGCTATTGCGTTTTGTCCGCCGTTGGTTATTTCTGAAGAGCAACTTGATCGTTGCGCCGAAGCTGTAACAAACGCCGTTGCAGATTTGGCTTAAGACAAAACTTCAGAAAGATCTTTAAAGGGTTTTTGTAACGCCTCAGCCACTGCTCCGTTGACGATATGACCATCAACGATGTTCACACCACGGGCCAAAGCACGATCGGCCTTCACCGCTTTAACAAATCCTTCCCGAGCCAATTCGGCCAGATAGGGAAGGGTGGCATTCGTAAGTGCATGGGTTGACGTATTGGGTACTGCGCCAGGCATATTGCCAACGGCGTAATGCACAACACCATGCTTTTCGAAAATGGGATTGGAATGAGTTGTCTCGTGGGAGGTGGCAATACATCCACCTTGGTCGATGGCGATATCGATGATGACTGCACCTTTTTTCATGGTCCGCACCATGTCTTCACTCACCACAACTGGTGCACGACCACCCGGCACCAACACCGCGCCAATGACAAGATCTGCCTCGGCGATACTGCGCTCAACCGCACCGCGGTTTGAAGTAATGGTGGTGATGCGGCCCATTTGAATTTGGTCGACATATCGCAAGCGATCGATATTGCGATCGAGCAAATCAACTTCTGCTTCTAAACCAGCAGCCATCCATGCGGCATTCCAGCCAACGTTGCCGGCGCCTAACACCACAACACGCGCTGGTCGCACACCCGGTGCACCACCTAAAAGAACGCCGCGGCCTCCATTGTGTCGTTCTAAATAATGAGCACCAATTTGCACGCTCATACGTCCGGCAACTTCGCTCATTGGTGCAAGAAGCGGCAGTGAACCGCTATCGGTTTGCACAGTTTCATAAGCAATGGCCGTTGTTTTTGCGGCAAGTAATGCGTCCGCAACTTTTGGATATGCCGCAAGATGTAAATACGTAAAGAGCAATAAGTCGGGACGAAAATAAGCGAATTCACTTTCGAGTGGCTCTTTGACTTTGCAAATAAGTTGCGAACGAGCCCAGACTTCGGCCGCGCTGGAAACAATTTCGGCACCGGCGCGTTCGTATTCCGCATCAGTAATGGACGAATCAGCGCCGGCGTTGGTTTCAACCAGAACCTCAGCGCCATGTTGTTCAAGTTCACGAACGCCATCGGGCGTGATGGCGACTCGATGCTCTTCGGGTTTGATTTCCTTCGGGATACCGACTGTCAGCGATGACATGGCGCCCCTTTCATGGTCGAGAAGTTACGACTCCATACCCATTAATTGCATGGCCTCGGTTAAGGCTGTCCTCACGATACGTTCGATTTCGTCAAATTCCGCCGGTCCCGCAATAAGCGGTGGGGCGAATTGCAATACCGGATCGCCACGATCATCAGCACGACAAACAAGACCGAGTTCCAAAAGACGACGGGAAAGAAAGCCACGCAGCAATTTTTCCGATTCAGCATTGGAAAACGATTCTTTGGTGGTGCGATCACGCACGAGTTCGATGCCGAAGAAGTAACCCAAGCCACGGATCTCGCCCACGATGGGAAGGTCTTTGAGTTTTTCCAATGTGGCACGGAAGATCGGTTCGTTCTTGCGAACGTTTTCTAAGAGATGTTCGTTTTCGAAAATATCGAGGTTCGCCATGGCAACGGCACATGAAACCGGATGTCCGCCAAAGGTGTAACCATGCAAAAACGACGTTGCCGGCGCACGGAATGGTTCGGCAATGGCATCGCTCACAATCATCACGCCTAATGGTGAATAGCCCGACGTCAAACCTTTAGCGCTGGTGATGATGTCGGGTTGATAACCCAATCGTTCGCATCCGAACATTGTGCCGAGACGACCCCAAGCGCAAATCGTTTCATCCGAAACCAAAAGCACTCCGTAACGATCGCAAATTTCGCGTACTCGTTGGAAGTAACCATCGCCCGGTGTAAAACAACCACCTGCATTTTGTACGGGCTCTAAAACTACGCACGCCACCGTCTCGGGACCTTCGCGCAAAATCATGGTTTCAATATCGTCAGCGCAACCTAAGTTGCATGAACCAGCGCACATTGAACAGCGATAGGCATTGGTATTTGCGGCGCGTCCTACACCCGGTACGAGCGGTTCAAAGTTTTGGCGGAAAGCAGGAACACCCGTTAGCGCAAGTGCACCCATTGTGGTGCCGTGATAAGCGAGGAAACGAGTAATTGCTTTGGTGCGCAGTGGTTGACCAGTCAATTTGAAATATTGACGACAAACTTTCCACGCAGATTCAACTGCTTCGGCGCCACCAGTGGTGAAGAAAACACGATTGAGATCACCAGGAGCTAATTGCGCGAGTCGCGCTGCTAACGCAATTGCATTCGGATGCGCGTACGTCCAAATCGGAAAGTAACCAAGTTCGCATGCTTGGTTGGTGGCAGCCTCGGCTAACTCAACGCGACCATGTCCAACTTGTACCGTGAACAAACCGCTTAAGCCGTCTAAGTATTCGTTGCCGTCGATGTCTTCTAAACGGCAACCCTTACCTCGCACCATGATTGGTGCGCCGCCCTCCCCAGGATCAAGCCTTGAGAAATGTCCCCAAAGATGATCGTTGGCAAGTGCGCGCAACTCGGATGGTGTGAGTTCCATGGGATCTCTCCCCGTAAGGGCCGTCGCCGTTCGACAGCCATGTTCTGATTCTGACCGCTGGCGAGCCGTTTGTCTTGTTTCGGGAAAAGTCGGCCGAGATTTAGGGCGACCGAAGGGGGATTAAGCGGAAAGTCGACGCTGGCGACGATTGCCCGCCCAGACCGTCAGTAAAGCGACAGAAACACTGACAACCAAAACGATGGTGGCAATCACATTGATCTGCACCGGTACTTGGCTGCGTTTCATATTCCAGATTTCAATGGGGAACGTGCTGTTGTCGATACCCGAATTGAGGTAGGTGATGATGAAATCATCGAGCGACAAGGCGAAAGTCAAAAGGGCGGCGGCTACAACGCCGGGGGCAATAAGCGGGAGCGTGACTTTTCGGAAAGTGCGCCAAGGGTTGGCACCCAAATCGGCGGCTGCCTCTTCGAGTCGCCAGTCGAACCCCTTAATGCGCGCTCGAACTGTGGTGGCGACATAACTCACCGAGAACATGACTTGGGCAATCACGATGGTGACCGTGCTGCCACTCCAGTTGATAGCCACAAAAAGGGTGAGGATTGAGAAGCCCAGAACAACCTCAGGCATAGTCAGCGGAAGGATTAACAAACCACCGAGAAGTCCTTTGCCGCGGAATCGATACTTCACCATGGCCAGACCTAAGAGCGTGCCGAGCACGGTGGATATAAGCGTTACCCAAATTGCGACTTCAATTGAATAGAAGAGCGCATCGGTGAGATCGGAATATTTGAATGGATCCGTCCAACCGTTGAGGGAAAAACCTTCCCAGATGTAATTGAATTTTCCGTTCGGTTCGTTGAACGAATACACCACCGTCACCAAAATTGGCGTGAACAGAAAAAGTAAACCGGCAACGGCCCACGCAATGAGACCGATGCGACCGACGCGGCGTAACGCGTTCATGCGATTTCCTCAGTGCCAAGCAAACGGGCATAAATCAACACGCCAATCAGAATGATGGCCATCAGCATGAATGAAAGCGCAGAAAGTTCAGGACGGAAATAATCCTTGCCGAAGTTTTTCGCAATGATGTTTCCGATCATGATTGTTCGCTCCGAACCTAAAAGTTCAGAGTTCACAAAATCGCCGGCGGCGGGAATGAATGTCAACAACGTTCCGGCAAAAACGCCCGGCAATGAAAGTCGTAATGTGACTTTGCGGAAAGTTCGTCCGGCAGTGGCGTAGAGGTCGTTCGCCGCTTCTAAAAGACGCCAATCAATTTTTTCCAAACTGACATAGATGGGCAGCACCATGAACGGAAGGAAGTTATAGGTGAGCGCCATCACCACCGCGAAAGGTGAACCCAAAATTCCCTGATTGTCATTGAGGATTCCCAGTGTTCGTGCGATGTCGACGACTGGACCTCCGTCGTACAACAAAATTTTCCATGAGAGCGTGCGCACTAAGTACGTCACAAAAAATGGAAGCACCACTAAGGCTAAGAAGAAGGTTTTGTAGCGTCCGCCTTTGCGGGCAATCACATACGCCAACGGATAGCCAATGATGATTGCGGCAATGGTTGCAAAAAATGCATAGGTGAAGGTGCGGACAATGACTTCGCTGTTATCGGAAATGACCCGCGAATAATTTGAGAGTCCGCCGTCGGCCTCGCCGCCTTTTTCCAAAGAAAGAGTCGCCATGCGGATCATCGGGATGACAAAAAAGATGATCAGCCATAAAAGGCCTGGTGCAACTAAAAGCCATGGAGTGAACCAACGACGAGGCCGCGCTCCCGATTCATCGCGCGATTTTTCCCGCTTAACGGGTTTGCGACGAAGGGGAGCAACGGCGGTCATCGTTGATTGACGTAGTTACTGCTCGGTGGCCGCAGCGAATTCGCGTGCAACCTTTTCGGCATCGGCCGGGTTGAGAATTTCAAATTCGTACAACGGCGGTGTTGCCGGTGGGTTAATGAACGGGCTGGCCTGAGCGGTTGCTGACATGAATTGTGTGGCACCACTCACTGGCGGAATGTAACTAATCGATTCATACAGAGGACCGGCAATCTCGGGCTTGTAGATGTAGTTGAGGAACTCATTCGCTCCATCAGGGTTAGACGCGCCATTCGGAATCATGGCGTTGTCAACCCACAACATGCCGCCTTGTTGCGGAATGACCCACTCCAATCCCGGATTGTCTGCTTGTAACTGCGCGATGTCGCCCGACCACGCAACGGCAATCCACGTATCGCCAAGCGCTAAATCTTCGGTGTAGGAGTTGCCGACAACTTTCTTAAATTGTCCGGCTTCGCGTGCTTTCGCGATCTTGTCGATTGCCGCAAGCATTTGATCAACGGTGCCGGTCTGCGGGTTGTTACCCATTCCCAACATGGTCAGGCCAACAGTGTCACGCAATTCATCAAGCAATGTGACTTTGCCTTTGAATTTCGGATCGAAAATGGCGTTGACATCAGTGATTTTTCCACCGACTTTGTCAGGCCAATACGCCAAGCCGGTTTGACCTACGGCCCACGGAATCGACTTCGTGCGGTTGGGATCCCATGAGGGATTGGCTAAACGTGGAATCACA
>JBEGMF010000025.1:0-24215 GCA_041183205.1 Actinomycetota bacterium
CTAAGCCGAATGCGGCCGATAATTCTGAGGGTTCGAAGTTCCAACCGATTTCATCGAAAATGAAAATGTTGTCGTATTCCAAACCGTCATCAATTTGTGAAAAGAAACGTTCGCCTTGACCTTTTTTCGACCCAAATAATTGCACTTCCGAACGACGACCCCAACGACGCAATAACAATGCTTTATCGGCTAATTCATCTTCATGGAAACAAATCATTCCGCCGGTGCCGGCCGCAGTGATGATGTGCGAGAGCGCAAAACTGGTCACCGTAATATCGGCGCGCGTGCCGGTTGGTGTTCCTCGTAACGTAAGACCAAGTGCGTCACATGAATCTTCAATAACAAAAAGATTATGAGCATCGGCAATGGCGCGGATGCGGTCCCAGTCGGGAGCATTGCCGATCAAGTTAGGAATAAGAATCGCCTTGGTGCGATCGGAAATCATTTCTTCGATGCGATCAACATCGGCTTGAAATGTGTCGGGCGTGACGTCGACATAGACCGGCACCAAACCGGCTTTGTACATCGGTGCGATATCGGTGGAGAACGTAACGGATGACGTGATGATTTCATCGCCCGGTGAGAACGGTCCCACTCCAATGGCTAAATACAACGCTGATGATCCTGAGTTGCACATCACGCCGCGCTTCATTCCATAAAGTTCGGCGACGCGCTGTTCCATGGCGCGCACGTTCTTGCCAATACGCATGGCCGTCGGCCCACCGTTTAAAACGCTGAGCACAGCATCGATCTCTCGTTGATCGTGCACAGAACCGGCGTAGTCAATGCGCCGCATTTCCATTGTTCCCCCTCAAAGAAAAATTCGATCTAACTCTTTGCCGTCAAACAATCTGGCAGCCACAGCGATTCTGCCATGAGTGGGGGATCAGAGTTCTGCGTCGCGACTTGGTTCTGGCGGGAACTGCACATCGGCCGCCGGACGCAGCGAACAAACACCTTCGATGCTGCCAACGCCACGAATGGTGATGCTGCGCGGTGTGCCGGCCGAAACCCATTCGGGAACACCCACGAGAGACGACGGATGCGCCAACAATTGACCGGGATCGGCTTCATCACAAAGACGAGCGGCAAGGTTTACCGGACGTCCGATGTAGTCATCACCGTCGAATAACAATGCGATACCTGTCGCAACACCGGCGCGCAGATCGATCGCAAACGATTCAAATCGTCCAGTGAGTTCGGCGACGGTGGCAACAATCGGACCGGGTTTTACGCCGACCATCATTACGCCGTCACCCAACCATTTACCGACGCGCACGCCGCGGCGTCCGGCAACTTCTTTCACTAATGAACGAAAGACTTCGAGCGCGCGCACGGCACGTCGGGGACCATGGCGTTCAGTGAGCGCGGTGAAACCACAAATATCAATGAAGGCAAATGTTCGTTCAAGTTCAATTGGGCCACCCGTTGGCGGAATGAGTTCGGGGCGCTCGGTGCCCATGCCCGTTGCTGGGGCAGGGGTGAGCGGACCCGCGCTGGGTTCCTCAGTTTCTTTGGACGTCATCGAAAAGTCGGGCATGGCAGTTAGACCTTGCCACAAATCAGGCCGAAATGTCGTGCGAATTCCCGAATTGTGAGTGAACAATTGGGAACATTTTCGCTCGCAGGGTCCCAATAGTCGGGCGGCTCAGATCCGACGAGGTCGGCCGAGTGCTTCTTGCGCGGCCGTGGCCACGAGTCGACCGTCGGCAGAGAAGATTTGTGCGGTGGAGAGACCGCGCGCGTCGGAAAGCCCATGACCATTCAGCACGAAGCAATGCCATTGGTCAACGCGGAATGGTCGGTGAAACCACAACGCGTGATCAAGTGATGCGGTCATGAATTTGTCCCAGTCGCCGATGAGTTCATGATCAGAAAGTGCCGAACCAAGTAAATGTTCATCCGAAAGATATGCCATGGCGCACGCATTCATCACCGGATCATCGCCAAATGATTCGATGGTTTTCATCCACGCATGGTCAGCCATGTCATTTTCGTTACGCACGGCGCGCGATTGAAAGAACAATGGCGTTTCATCATCAGTTAATTGATCGAATGCAGTGACGTAGTCGGGGATGTCTTGCGCACTTACATCAATGCTGTCTTCCGGTTTATGAAAACTGGCAATGCAATTCAGAATGGCGCCGCTCGGTTGTGATGCCACAACTTGTCGAGAAGAAAACGAACCTCCATCGCGAAGTCGTTGCACTTCATAGACGACCGGTTGCGTTTCATCGCCTTGACGCAAGTAATACGCGTGCAACGAATGAGGAAGATGTTCGGGGTTTACGGTTGCGGCTGCAGCGCGTAATGCTTGCGCGATTGCTTGGCCACCATAGATACGACCCCAACCAGTCATTGCGCTCGGCGCAAGATATGCATCGGGACGAATCTGTTGCAGATCGAGTAACTCAGAAAGATTTTTGGCCAACGACATTTCAAAACTCACATCATTACGTTGCCACGAATGCGCGCGTGGCAAGGGATTTTCGGGATCCATAACCCAGAGCGATAACAGGGTCCACCAAATAAAAGGGTCGAACTCCTAGCGTTGAAGCGTCGCAACAGCGACGCTTTTCCCCTAAGGAGGAACAATGGAGTTGGGTAAAAAACTCCTCGTCGAAGCGATCGGCACTTTTTGGTTGGTCCTGGGCGGATGCGGTTCGGCGGTATTGGCTGCCAAACTCATCAATGGATCCGACGGAGTGCAATTGGGCATAGGTCTTGTCGGCGTGTCATTTGCGTTCGGTTTAACTGTCCTCACCATGGCGTATGCCGTGGGCCATATTTCTGGTGGACATTTCAATCCGGCCGTGACGGTAGGACTTTGGGTGTCGAAGCGATTCCCCACGAAAGAAGTTCTGCCGTATGTCATCGTGCAAGTTGTCGGTGCGATTTTGGCAGCGTTAACCATTTGGTTAATCGCTTCTGGTCGCGCTGGATTCGATCTCAAGGTCGATGGACTTGCGGCGAATGGTTATGGTGAAAATTCACCTGATGGATTCAGTCTTGGTGCGGGCCTTGTGACCGAGATTGTGATGACAGCAGGATTTTTGTTTGTCATCTTGGGCGCGACCGCTAAAAAAGCCGTTGGTGCTGCTGCGCCAGTCGCAATCGGTTTGGCGTTAACGCTCATCCATCTCATTTCAATTCCAGTAACCAACACCTCAGTGAACCCGGCTCGTTCCACGGGACCGGCAGTTGTGCAAGGTGGTTGGGCGCTATCGCAATTGTGGTTGTTCTGGTTAGCGCCACTTGTTGGTGCGATTGTCGCCGGATTGATCTGGCGATTCATCAGCCCATCCGATAGTCAACTTGATAACGAACCAGCCGAAGCGCGCGCGTTCTAAAAGTTAGAAACGAAGTGAAGTGGCCCGACGTATGTCGGGCCGCTTTTCGTTTCGGTTCGTAGTTGTTTGTTGCTTTAGCCAAAGAGCGGCGGCAATTGGTCATGCCAATTTTGTGCGCCTTCGAGTTCACTGGCGAGACGAAGTAACAAATCGTCTCGACCGGTGGCAGCAACAAATTGCACTCCAACTGGCAATCCACTTTGCGTCCACCACAAGGGGAGCGAAAGCGCCGGTTGGCCCGTGACATTGAATTGCGCGGTGTATTGCATGAGTGCGGTGACGCGACCCAAACCTTTTTCTTCATCAGTGAGCCAACCCAGTTCCGGCGGTATGCCGTTGATGACCGGTGTGACCAAAATGTCGAAGCCATTGGGGTTGAATTCACTTCGCCACCACCACAACATTCGGCGCGTCCACTCTTGTTGCCAGTACACCGCATCGAGGTAACTCGGCGCGGAAACGCCATTTCCCAGTCCAACGAAAAATTCATTTCCGGCTTCTATTTCGCCGGCTTGATGTGCGCGATTGAGTTGCCCTTCCCAATATGTGACATCACGCGCCATATGTGCCGCAACGACAACAACAAAAGTGTCAACGAATTTTTCTTCAAACAATGCTTCGGGTCTCGCGTCTTCAACATGGTGACCAAGTTGTTGTAACAGATTGAGTGTGTGTTCAACCCCAGCGCGCGCATCAGCCGACGCTTCAATATCGGGCATCGGCGGAGTGTCGAGATAGCCAATACGTAATTGCTGGGGGTCTTTACCAATATTGGAAAGTAAGGGTTCCGTAGGTTTTGCAACGGGATAGAAATCGCCTGGCATGGGGCCACTCATGACATCTAAAAACGCCGCGGAATCGCGAACTGTGCGTGACACCACACCATGCACAGTGGAACCGGCCCAGGAATCGGAAACGTCGGGGCCGAGAGGAACGAGTCCCCGCGTTGGCTTTAAACCAACAAGCCCGCATTCACTGGCGGGAATACGGATTGAACCACCGCCGTCGCTGGCATGAGCGACTGGCACCATTCCACAACTGACTGCCGCCGCCGAACCGCCGGATGAACCTCCGGTTGAACGATTGAGGTCGTACGGGTTGCGGGTCGGACCGTAAGCATCTGGCTCGGTGGTGATGATGGATCCGAATTCTGGCGTGTTCGTGCGACCCAGAATGATGGCGCCGGCCATACGCAAGCGAGTGATGAGGTATGCGTCGTGATCGGCAACGTAACCCGCATTTTTCAAAAACTGCGATCCACCGTGATGCGGTTCGCCTTTTTGAAATGCCTCGAGGTCTTTCACCAAGATCGGCACACCGCGCAGTGGACCGTCGGGCAGAACATCGTCGTTGGCTGCCTCGGCCCGTGCTTTTTCAAACCGCTCGTGAATGACGGCGTTGACTTTTGGATTCAATCGTTCAATTCGTTCGATTGCTTCATCAACGGCTTCGAGCGGAGATTTTTCTCCATTGCGAATTGATTCGGCGAGGGAAAGGGCATCAACAAATTCCATGGCGAGACGCTACCGCCCGAAAAATTTTGATGCGCAATAACTCGTTATTTCGGATGTGTGCGAACGGCGGCAAAGAAGTGTGCGAAAACGTCAATCCAACTGTGAGTTGGGAGATCAGGAAATGCCCAGCCCACAAGTGGAAGCCCCGCTGATGCCGACATGATGAACCAGGCGAGTCCTTCGGGGTCGACATCGGGACGGATTGAACCTTCAGATTGCGCTTCGGCAACGACATTGGCAACGCATACCAATTCGCGCGTGCGCAATGGGATGAGTGCATTACGAACTTCGGGCTCACGTCGAGATGCGTCACGCGCACTTAAACGTAAATGTCGTTCAGCGGTGATATCGGGACGAGTGCCATCGACAAATTCGGCAATTGCAGCCGCCGCGATACGAGGTTGCGAAAGTAGACGTCGCGTGAGATCTTCACTGGCGGCGACGGCATCGGCAGCGCCCCGTAAAAGGACTTCGCTCATTAAACCGGCCTTACCGGTAAATCGGTTGTAGATCGCACCGGTTGTGAGTTTTGCGCGCCGCGCAATTTCCGTTACCGATGCTGATTCGTAACTACGTTCCGAAAACACTTCTGCGGCCGCATCCACAAGGCGGTCGCCTAATGAATCGAGACCGATATGAATAAACTCTTTTTCATCAAGCGGTTTACGGCGCACCGATCGTGGTTCTTTAGTTAGCGGGGTAGCGGGATCGATATTCATTACAGCCATACGAATGAGGTCATCAACACCGCGCAGCCCATTGGTCGGCGGTGGCGTCACTAGCGACATGGCATAACTGCCCAACCAAAAGTTGTAACGCAGCATGACTTGAGTGAATTGATCTTGGTTTTTACGAACGTTTCCTAAATCATCCGCTTGTTTGCGAGCGTAAAGAGCTGTGGCTGTTCGATGGGCAACGAAATAACGAACACTTTCTTCGAGATCATTTGTTTGCATCGTGGCCATTAACAATTCAGCCAATACCGAAAGATCAGGAAAGAAGCGCGGCATCGATGGATCGGCGAGCCACCAATTTGTTTGGTCTTGATCCATCTGTCGACCCAAATCATTTTCAAGACGTTCGTCGACAAGCGCGGAGACAAGTGCTTGTTTGGTGGGGAAACGGTTATAGATGGCTGACGTTGCCAGATTGCATGCGCTGGCCACTGATGTGAGCGCTAATGCTTCATATCCAACGCGACAAAGTTCGCCAGCGGTTGCGTTCAATAATTGATTTCGCAACTCAATTGAACGTTGTTTCGAAACTTTCACTAACTGCCTCTTTCATTGCAATAACAGGCGACCCCAGTAGCCCTGCTTGATAGTAAAACTTATAACAAAAGAGACGGTTTGGGACAGAGGGGTATTGGCGTAATCGCATCTATCGCCAATTCTTTTTTGCTCACTGATTTATTGCGCGTGCGTCTTTACTACTGACAGATGTTCTGGCAATAAAAGTAAAAACGAAAAGAGTAAATGGCTAGTTCGGCCCGACTGCTTTTCCGGCAAATGTGGATGTTTGTACACCTGCTGATGTTTTTGCGATCTTGCCGTTCACAATGACCCAATCAATACCGGTTGAATATTGCGCTGGCTTTTCAACCGTTGATGTATCGGCGATTGTGTTCGGGTCGAAAATACAAAGATCGGCATCTGCATTCATTTGGACACGGCCTTTGGAAGTAAGTCCGGTTCGGTTTGCCGGTTGCAATGTGCATTTCGAAATGCCGTCCATCAATGAGTACAACTTCATATCGCGCACATACGGACCAAGGGCACGGGCAAAACACCCGGCGCCGCGGGGATGATTGTTATTTGATGTTTCGGGAATGGCGTCGGACCCAACCATGGACCATGACGAGCGCGCCACCATATCGACGTCGCTCTGCGGAATTGCGTAGGCGACGACCAATTTGTTCTGGGCTTGATAACGGCGGAACGAATCGGCAGTTAAACGTTCCGAAGAACCGGCCAACTGAAGATCGTTGTACGAAATTCGGAATCGTGATTGCCAATCGCCGGAGAAACGCGCCGAGGCTAAATACGTTCCCCAAAAGTTGTACGGGTAAAAACAACCGGTGATGTCGAGGCCTTCGCTGCGGGCTTCCTCAATCAATTCGAGCGCTTGTTCCATCACAAACGTTGCCATCGACGGAATGTGATCTATGTGTACCGAGACGCCAGTTTCCCGTCCGACGCGCAGTACCTCAGCGATGGCGTCAAGTGATTGCGGGGGTGACGATGCCCGAACATGAGTGAAGAGCGGAATCTTGTTGGCCTCGGCCACTTTTGAAAGCTCGATGTACTCGGTTGTTGTGATGGAAGGGGCATACTCCGGATCGATGGAAAGGCCAATCCAGCCGCTGTCGATTTGTTGTTCAAGCGAATCGCGTAAGCGACTGAGTTGCGATGGTGTTGCTTCACCGCGAATCCCAATTGAGTCGCGGTACCACTGGTCGGAAAAGGCGCCACCGAAATTGATGGGGACTTTCCCGTTGTAGCGATTAAAGAATCGCGTGGCATCTACCGGATCTTTAATGCCGTGCATTCCTAAATTGGTAGTGACGCCGTCGCCAACCTTGTACCAAATGCCATAGGAATTGGGTTCGTAGGAGAGGATGTCAATGAATCCGGGAGAAACAACATGACCGCTGGCATCGATGGCAGTTTTACCGGTGAGGTCATCTGTCGAGATAAGCGAAATTTTGTCGCCCAAAATTCCCACATTGGCAACGGCATCAAATTTCGATTCGGGGTCCATCACCCTTCCACCCAAAATGACGACATCGAAAAGCGTGTCGCTTGGAGGTGGTTGGTAGTCGGGCGAAAGTTTGGGTGGCGCGACTTTTTTGGGTTCGTTGACTTTGACGTTCGACGAACTGGATGATGAACCGCAGGCTGCGAGTGTGGCGGCTGCGATACCGGCACCACTTATCGCCAAAAATTTCCGCCGGTCCATAGGAGAAATCTAGTTGTGCATGCCCTGAAATTGAGGTCAGGGTTTAGGCACCAACATGAATTGGAATTGCTGCTTTCACACCAAGGTGTTGTGCGGCTTCTTTCGATACAAGTCCAACTGGTGTGGCGGCTGTTGTGATCACGGGCAGGATCGCTTTCCAATCGGCATCAGCGTCAACGATGGAGAGAAGTTCGTAACACCATTCGGTAGGTTGCCGGCGGTCTACAACTGCAGTGCCCATCGCGACCACGGTGCTGAGGGTGGCATCGCCGCCAACACGTTCAGTGAGGTAACCAATGGGCAGTGTGACGTGATCAACGTTGTTCCACGCCCGTGGTTCGTTTCGATGTAGCCAACTCAACAACGCAACTGTTGAACCCGCAAATGGTTCGACGCCCGTTGCCGATGACCACTCTGACGATTGCGTGCAAAGCCATTGCGCGTCTTCTAACGAATCATGATTACTGCCGACTAACGCTGGGTGCACGAGTGAATGTGAAGAGTCGAATGCCAACAATCCACCGGCCGGATCGTTATCCGACATCATCACTAATCCGATGTCATCAAATGACAAACCCATCGCCGCTAATCCGTCGAGTGCGCGCGCACTGGCAACACCGAGCGCCGACCACCAGGTTTCTGGATCGGTTTCGCCACCGAAGTCGCTATGGACTCCTCGTCCTTCACCGACGATTGTGTGAGCGGCAGAATCCACCACCGACACTGATGTGCAGTCGATTGCCCAATCGACATGAAGAACCAAAGGCATTCCGTCAGAGTGCTACGTCTCCGGCCGTTAGTCAATCGCGTAGCGGATTATCAAGTGAGAATTTCGGCTCATCTAGGGGTACGTATTCACAATGTCTTGGCTGAGTGCGTCAGACCTCGACGCTGTCGAAAGGCGCAAGGCCACTGAGTTGGACGGTGGCTAAGACGAGGTCGAACACGCCGGCGGGAAGTTGCGCCTCGATAATTTCCAGCAATTGCTCGATATCGGGAAACTCGGCCATCGCCCAGCGCGAGAACATTCCGTCGTCCATCCAAAGAGAAAGTGGTGTGTCGAAATTTTGACGGAGTTCATCCCAGGTGGTTGACGCGGCGAGTTGCTTAATCGAATGTGACAGTTGTGCCGGTGTTGCGTTTGGCGATGGGCAACAGGGATGGAAGGCGCAAATTTTGGGCCAGTCGAGATAACTGTTTTGTATAGACGCCGATGCAATGACATGGAGCCAAATCGCCATAAACCACATTTCGGTTGGTTGTTGCGGCGGTGCAGTGGGAAGACGAAAAAAACGTCGACACGCGTCGGGAATGCGACCACTAGCAGCATGATGCTGCGCATCAAGAATGTGCTGGGTGGGTTCATCAGAAAGCGAGATATGGGAACTGCCCTCGCGATCCATGATGAACAAGACGTAAGTATCACGCTGAGAATCGCGAACAACCGCTTCGGCATAGACCGCTATGAAATGGCACTCGGGACTGGCGTGTCGTCCGGCAAGAGAGGCAAAGGGATCGTCATCAATTGTTTCGGTTTCTATGGGGACACCTAATTGATTTCCGAAAACAAAAAAGGGTGGTTCGTAGGGCAAGCGCAAAATATTTTGCGCAAATTGGGAATACTCCATCATCGTCGTTTCGTATTGAGCGTTGTTGGCGAGAAACTCGCGAGGCGCGCAAATTACGCACAGCGAAACTTGATGGCTAGGGCTAGTTGGCTTATTGCACGGGCAATTGAGCCAAAAGCCGAGTTAACACTTGTTGGGTGACGCGGGTATCGGCCAAGGCGCGATGGGCATTAACGATTTCGATATCGAAATGGGCGGCGCAATTGCGTAATGAATAGGAGGGAAGATCGGGGTAAAGGAATCGCGTAAGCAGCATGGTGCAGAGTGCTTGATTACGCGGATGATCTGATTTGGCTCGATTGAACTCAGCCTGCAAAAACGACGAATCAAACGAAAGGTTGTGAGCACAAACAATTGAATTAGAGAGACGATCGAGAATGTCGTTGGCGACCGCTTTGAAACTTGGCGCATCGACAAGATCTTCGGCCGTGATGCCATGAATATGTGTAGCCCCGGGATCGCGTTTGGGGTTGATGAGCGTGGACCATTCGTCGATAACACTGCCGTCGGCATTGCAGCGGACGACGGCAATTTCGATAACTCGATCGTTGGCCGGGTTTAGGCCCGTTGTCTCGACATCGACAACTGCAAAGGGACCAGTGGGTGCGGTTTTGCACCACGTTGCATAGTCGACACTTTGAAGCGTGCCTGTTCCTTTGCTCTTCATGTCCGTACCTTAGGGAGTGCCGGTGACACCGGCTGTTCGCTATGAACTTAAAGGACCGTCGAGTAGGTCAGTGACAACCGCTGCGATTTCGCTGCGCTCGGAACGAGTCAACGTGATATGTCCGAAAATTGGGTGTCCCCGCAGGGCTTCGATAACCGAGACGACACCGTCATGGCGACCGACGCGCAAGTTGTCTCGTTGCGCCACGTCATGAGTGAGGACGACACGGCTACCTTCACCAAGGCGACTAAGTGCCGTGAGCAGAACCGGTCGTTCGAGGTTTTGTGCTTCATCGATAATGACAAAACTGTCGGTCAAACTGCGGCCACGAATGTGAGTAAGCGGCAGAACTTCGAGCAATCCACGGTGCACTACTTCGTCGATAATTTCCGGGCCCGTGATTGATTCCAGGCCGTCAAGAACAGCGGCCATCCACGGACTCATCTTTTCGAATTCCGAACCGGGCAGATATCCGAGATCTTGTCCGCCTACGGCATACAGCGGACGGAACACGATCACTCGTTTATGTGATCGCTGTTCCAAAACAGATTCAAGTCCGGCGGCTAATGCCAAAACACTTTTGCCAGTGCCGGCCGGGCCACCAAGAGAAACAATGCCAACTTCTTCGTCGGACAAAAGATCAATTGCAATTCGTTGTTCGGCGGAACGACCGCGCACATCGAAAAGTTGACCATCGCGACGAACAAGATGAAGAGATTTATCGGCGCGCACTCTGGCTAAGGCTGATTGTGATCCTGCTTGCATGATCACGCCGGTATGGCAAGGAAGGTCTTTAGCGCGTGGATCATCGACCGAACCGTGTTCGTAAAGTTCGTCGATGAGGGAACTTTCGCATTCGAATTCAACGAGGCCGGTCCACGATGTATCCCGGGCTAATTCATTGCGGTATTCGTCAGCGTCGAGCCCGACAATCGAAGCTTTCAGCCGAAGCGGAAGATCTTTGGTAACGACAGTGACGCTGCGTCCTTCCAAAGCGAAATTATGAGCGACCGCCAAAATGCGATGATCGTTTTGATCTGATGTCAATGTAAGCGGCAATGAACTTGTATCGGAATGATTTATTTCGACGCGTAAAGTTCCGCCGGCTTCATTGGCCACAATTGGTTCGGTAAGCGAACCGTGTTGTACGCGCCAATGTTCAAGTTGACGCAATGCTTGTCGCGCCGACCATCCAAGTTCAGGGTGATGTCGCTTCGATTCAAGTTCAAGCACCACAACTACGGGGATAACAACTTCGTGTTCCTCGAACTTGGTCATTGCCTTCGGGTCGGCGAGAAGTACCGAAGTGTCGAGGACGTAGATCCGTCGGTCGCTCATTGCTTGATAATCCAAGCGCGAACTTCAGCCCAAGGCGCGGATACCCCGCGCGCCGTTGGCGCGACAAGAGTTTTATGGCAGAAGTCTGAACTGCTCGCCCGCAGTAAAGCCTGCGGGTCGGCCGGCGTCGGCTGCATGTTCGGTGACACGTTCGGCAAAACGTTCGGCGCCAGTGCCGTCGTCCTCAATTTGATGAGTCGTATGAAACTGGCTGCGATGCTCCATTAGTGCATCGATTTTTGTTTGGACATAACCCGTGACGTCTTCACAGTGATTTGCTTCGTCGGCTTCGAATAACAAAATCGCGTCCGGGCGATGATGTGAAACGTCATGATGACGAAAGAAATGGGGATCACGCGCCGCCACGATTCCATCTAAGGCTAAGTAGCCAGCATTGCGATGGTCGGGGTGTAGGCGATAACGCTTCCATGGGTCGTGGGCGAGAACAACATCGGGTTCGATCGAGCGAATCCAATACGCAACTTGATCGCGTGTATGCAGCGTTGCGTCGAGTTCACCGTCGACATGATCAAGCATGATCACTTTTCCTGTCGCTCCAATTTTGCGCGCTGCATTCGCTTGTTCTTTGCGACGGGTTTCGATGAGAAGGGCAATGTTTGCGCCCGGATCCCATGTGCCTTTAGAGCCGTCGGTGAGCACGAGGTAATTCACTTGGCATCCATTGGCGGCCCACTTTGCCAAGGTCGCACCACAGTGAAACTCCGCGTCGTCGGGGTGGGCGGCAATTACCAACGCTTTATTTGGAGTGGGGAGATTGCGCGACCTGGGAGCCAGTGGAGAATTTTCGCTGAAGGGGAGTGGTTGTTCTATGCCCATGGCGGTGGCTCCAGATCGTCGGGTCGATCTATATCCCAGCCCAAGCGTTCATCGCGTTCAATTCGCAGAGGTAAGCCCAACCGTTGTGCTTCTAGTTGGTGTCGATTGAACGAACCTGGCCCGTAAGAAAAAACAAAACCGCTCGAGGCCGGTAAACAAATCACATTTGTTCCATCGTTATGGCGATCGGGAACAATCACAACTTCGTTTTGTTCGTTTGCGAGAACAACATCAAAATTTTGGGCATGCGGTAAATCGGCATGCGAAACAATGACGCGGGCGAAATCTAAATGAGCCAAGTCGGCAACACCCTCGGTTACTGCGCCGTTGAGGCCGCGTCCCGGCTTCCATAAAACCTCTAAACCGTTTTGGTGCGCCCATTGCGCAACGTCGCGATCATCACAGACCACCCACGTTGGATGTGATTGCGCGGCTTTCGCAACAACCTCAGCCATCGTGCGCGCCAACACGATTCGTTCTGCCGGTGTTAGCGCATCGGCAAGACGTGCTTTGGCATCTCCGAAGGCCTTCACAGGCAAAAGGACGGCGACGGAGGAAGTTGGCACGGCGGCGAGTGTAGGTCCGGTTCTCGTTCGGCACCGCAGCGCACTACGGTCATCGCAATGTCAGGGCGATGGACCACACTCGGCACACTGGGATCGGCGCAAAAAGCGGTTGTTGATCCTCAGGGGATTGTCTCTACGGCCGAGGTGTCGGTGCAGTGGTGCGCGGGCACAGGCGAGAAATGGATGTCGGCCGCCGATTCATTAGTCCGGCAGTCGTTGGTGGAGGAGACGCCCATTGTTTCCTCGGCGCTGCGAATTCCATCCGGTGAATTAGTGCAGTACTCCTACGCGGTAGCCGACCCGAAGCATGAATTTGGCGATGTTGTTTTGCGTTATGTGAACGAATCGACCATTCCCGTTTCATTAGCCGTTGCCATTACCAAACGTTCACCGTTAGCAGATTCGGAATTTGTCGAACTGGTGCGAGTGGAAAACACCGTTGAAGTACGAGTTGGAAAAAATGTGCTGGCCGTCCTATCGAAGGCTCCGTCGCGCGCCAAAGTTTCGAAGGACGATGTTTTTGCTGATGTTGAATTTGCCGAAGCGAATTGGGAAACGATGCAATGGCGCAACGATGAAACCGTCGTCGTACTTTTTCCTTTGCCTCATACGGCAGCGCTGCAAGTTGTTGTGCCGTTGCAAACTGCCGAAAGCGTCTCGCTTGAACAATTGCCTCCGCAAGACCGAGTCGTCGCCGGTTGGGTCGCACAAACCGAGGGCGCGCCCCGCGTTGATGGTTTAGAACGTGAATTTGAAAAGCCCTTGGCGGCGACCCAACGACACTTACTTACTCATGCTGCCGGCGAACTGCCTGTCACCGTTGACGGAGAATTAGAAGACGTCGTAACGACAGCGACATTGGCGATTGCACTTGATGAAGCAGGTTTTCATTCGCAAGCGTTACGAATTTTGTTGAACCTTACCGATTTTCAATCGGCAAGTGGAGCATTCGATGTTGAACGTCTTGATGCCACGGCGGCCTGGTTGGTGGCACTCGATCGACATTCGCAATTAAGTGCCGTGCATGTGTTGAACGACGAACTTGCATTACGAGTAGTGAACGCAACTCGTTGGATGCAACGTCGGTGGCGTCCACTGCTTCGTCGATCGAAGCCGTTTAAATCGGGCGCCGGACCAATCGGAATGAGTAACGAACAACGCGTCACCTATGACGCGCAATGGACATGGCGTGCCGTGCGTTCCGCCGTCGAAACGTTGCGACGGTCAGGCTTTACCGATGCGGCGAACAAAGTTGAAAGTGATTTCGCTGGTTTAGAAAGCGATTGTTTGAAACTCGGTGCGCATCTGTCGATTCCAAAAATGTCGTTAGGCGAAGTACGCGAAATGAAAGCCCAAGGCGCGCCAGTGTGGACGTGGGCATCCGAACAATGTGGTCATGATCCAATGTTGACCGCGCAATTCCTCTATGGCGTGCGCCGGTTATTTGTTGATGATTCTGGAGATGCCATCGAGATTTTGCCGGCTATTGATGATGAGTGGCTCGGAGTCGACTTGGCCATTCATGACATGCCGGTTAGCGGCGGACAACTTTCGTTTGCCGTTCGTTGGCATGGCTTGCGACCCGCATTGCTGTGGGAATTCACTGGCGATGCCGATGTCACTTTGCGCTGTTCCAGTTTGGATGAGCAATGGAGTTCGCGCGAACGACGAGGTGACGCACTCTTGGCTGCGCCTGTTGGCCGAGAGTTTGTTCATGTACACAATGATCAACACGATCATGATCATGATCACAGTCATGATCACAGTCATGGACACGATGAAACCGATAGCGCCACCGGCGCAAGTGAGGGAGAATCATTTTCATGAGTGATTCGGACATCGATTCGGCGAATTTCGCTGCACGGGTGCTCGAGCCATTTCTTAATGAAGATGAAGCGAAGTTTGGTCTCGATGATGTCGCCAAACTTTCTGGACTAGATCAGAAAACTTTGCGCGATATTTGGCGCGCGCTTGGTTTCCCCGACCCGCGGCCCGGTGAACAACTTTTCACTTCGGACGACATCGAAATTTTGGTTTCGATTGTCGGCTTAATTGCTGATGGTTCTATTGACGTTGAAAATGCTCGGCAATTTGCTCGAGTTCTCGGTTCCTCAATCGATCGAATTGCTGCGGCGCAAATTGATGCGTGGTTACGAACAGCGGCAGAGGGATTTGATGAAGTTGATCTCGAGCAGTCGCAACAAATTTCTGAATTGCTTCCGCACATCATTAATTTGATCTTTCGTCGTCGTTTAGTCACCGAAGCACGCCGACGTTTACTCAGGGCCAGCGAAGATTCATCCGATCAAATTTGTGTGGGCTTTGCTGATCTTGTCGAATTCACAACGCAAGCGTTGCGTTTAGAGTCCGACGCCTTAAACGAAGTTGTTTCGCGATTCGAATCAATTGCTTTCGATGTCGTCAGCAGATTCGGCGGTCGGGTAGTGAAAACGATCGGCGACGAAGTGATGTTCGTGCACGATGATCCGGTACAAGCCTGTCGCCTTGCGCTCGAGTTGGCTCAGCAGTACCGACAAGACGATTCACTTTCGGATGTGCGCGTTGGTTTGGCCTACGGCACGGTGCTCGAACGAGATGGCGATGTCTATGGCCACACAGTCAACTTGGCGAGCCGAGTTGTGAGCGTTGCGTTCCCCGGTTCGGTGGTGATCTCCGATGAACTCAAAGACATTGCCCAATCACGGGGCGAATTCCAGGTTTCTCCTATTCCTACGCATTTCCTAAAAGGCATTGGCGAGGTTTCGCTCTGGCGCCTGCGTGCTCGGCAAGCCGTGACGACACCCGCCTAGGGGGTTCCTTTGGTGCGGTCAAGGGGCATATGGGCTTGTGAAATCCGTCAGTGCCGAAAAAATTTCGGGATTTTTTACCCATGTGGCCTCAGTCACGTCTAAGGTTCGCCACTAACCCGCAACAAAGTGGGTCACTTTGTAGGAGGCACTTGATGCACAAGCGAGCCCGCCGTTTGGCACCGCTAGCTGCACTTGCACTTGTCCTGTCGCTCATCGCAGCGGCATGTGGCGGTGGAAGTTCATCTTCGGATAGTTCAGGAAAAACAACCGATGTCACCATCAAACCGTCAGGGGATCCAAAGTCTGGGGGATCAGTCGTTTTTGGTCTAGAAGCCGAAACCGATGGTTTTAACCCAACAAAGAACCGCTGGGCCGTTTCTGGTTACATGATTGGTAACGCAGTATTCGATCCGTTGACCGCGTATGACGCCAACGGAAAAGCACAGCCGTATTTGGCAAAAACGTTTACTGCAAGCGCTGATTTCAAAACGTGGACCGTTGACTTACGTGAAGGTGTCACCTTCTCAAACGGAACTCCCGTTAATGCAGCCGCAGTTGCCAAGAGCTTGAACGCAGTGCGCGTTGATCCACTCACTGGCGCAGCCTTATCCAACATTGCCGCCGTCACTCCCGTAAGTGATCTGCAACTCACGATCACCACTGTTGATCCGTGGGCATCATTGCCGGCATCGCTGACCACACAGGTCGGCTTTATCGCCGCTCCCGCCATGTTGGACGCAGCCGCTCCGGCGAACACTCGTGAACCAATTGGTTCGGGCCCGTTCGTGCAAAAGAGCTGGGTGTCAGATAAAGCGTGGCAAGGCACCAAGAACCCGAACTACTGGCGTAAAGACGCCAAGGGCAACAAGTTGCCGTACTTGGATTCACTTGAATTCCGTCCCATCATCGATCCGCAAGTTCGTGTGAACGCACTTCTTTCGGGTGACATCAACATGATGCACACCACCGACTGGGCCGCAATCAAGTCTCTGGAAACGCAGGCTGCTTCCGGAAAGATTCAGTTTGTTGCTGATCCGACCGAAACCGAAGAATCCTTCGTGATGTTCAACACGTCGAAAGCGCCGTTGAACGATGTTCGTGTGCGTGAAGGTCTCAAACTTTGTACCGACCCGGCCGCAACGTTGATCGTTGCCGAAACGCCGGCCGATCGTTTGGCCGACAGCCAATTCACCAAGGATTCGCCTTGGTACACCAACACCGGTTTCAAGACCAATGATCCGGCTGCTGGTAAGGCGCTGTTAGCTGAAGTGATTGCTGAAAAGGGTCCGATTTCGTTCAACCTCGGAACCACACCTGTCACGGTGAACACCAACACCACCGCATTGTTGAAGCAACAATGGGAAGCATGTGGTGTCACGGTGAACACCATCACCACTGAACAATCGAAGTTCATTAGTGATGCGGTGACCGGCAACTACCAAGCCAACCTGTGGCGTCAGTTTGCTGCTCAAGATCCCGATGGCGATTACGTCTGGTGGACGAGCAAGAACGCCACTGGTGTCTTGACACTTAACATCGCTCGCTTGGCTGATCCTCAGATCGACGCCGCCCTTAACAAGGCTCGTGCCAGCAACGATGAAGCAGTGCGTAAGCAGGCGTATGCCGATCTGCAAAAGCGTCAGACCGAATTGGTTCCGTACATCTGGCTGGGTCATACCCAATGGGCGATCGGTGCTGCGAACAGCATTCGCGGTCTCGTCAACCAAACATTGCCTGATGGTGCAAAGGCTGCTCCGTTCCAGCGTGGCGAGCTTCGTCTCACCGAAACCTGGGTCGAGTAACCGAACCTAAGCATCTGTAAAAAGAAGCCCGGTGCGAAAGCGCCGGGCTTCTTGCTTTTACGACCTAACGTCTTTCTATGGCCGCGCGCGCAACATCAGCAAAGAAGCGAACTGCGCCCACATTGCAAATAGAGAATCAATGTTGGGAAAACGGCGATGAAGTTGTGGTTGGAATTGATGAAGTTGGTCGCGGTTCATGGGCCGGACCACTGGTCATGGCGGCAGCGGCAATTCCCCGCGATCGGCGTATTTACAATTTGCGCGATTCGAAATTGTTATCGGAGCGTCGGCGTGAAGAAATGTTCGACAAGGTCGCGCAATGGTGTCAGTGGTCGTTAGGAATTGTGAGTGCGGCCGAATGTGATGAATGGGGAATGTCGGAAGCGTTACGTGAGTGTGCGCGCCGTGCATTGCGCGCTTTGCCGGTTGTTCCCGATCGAGTGTTAATTGACGGACCAATTGATTTTGTTGGTAAAGGAAACTCCATCAACGTGGTGAAAGGCGATATGAAATGTGTTTCCATCGCCGCGGCGTCGATTGTGGCCAAAGTAAGTCGCGATCGGATGATGCGAGAAGAGTCGGTGAATTTTCCTGCATTTTCTTTTGAGACCAATAAGGGTTATCCGTGCCCGCGGCATCGCATGGCATTAAATGCCTATGGTCCGACATCAATTCATCGTCGCTCTTGGTCGTTTATGGATGATTTGCCGTGGTCGGGAGTTGAACGTTGCACTAACGAACCGCAGTTATTCTCGTTGGTGTCGTGAATGTTGTCGTGAATGTTGTCGTGATGACGATCGTTCATGAATAGGCTGGGGCAATGCGTCGTCGAGCCAGTTTCGGTTTTTTCATTGTGTGGACTGTTTTTGTCTGGGGTAATCGCATTTCCAATGCGCTGAATTCCGACGAGTCCACGGGCGGCAAAGTTTTTTCCGTTGTGCTTTCGTTGGTGATGTTGGCCTTTGCGTTAAGTGTGGCCATCATTTGGGTACGTCAGCGTTTTACGCAATTGAGTGAATCAATGGTGCGGGTTGTAACGGCTGCGGGTGTTGTCACAGTGTTGGTGTGGTTAGTGCGTATTCCGCAGATCGCTTTAGGCGATCACGACGCTGGGTTCATCATTGTGCACGCCTTATTGGGCGTTATTTCCATTGTGATTTCTGTCTTCATGGTGCGGCGTGCACGGGCCGATCTCGAACCGCTTTTTCCGGTTCCACCAGTGGAGCGGGCCGGCAACTGAAACTGCGGCTACATTGTCGCCATGGGTCAGCCAGTCACTGTTTTAGAAAAACCGTCGTCAATTCCGGGTGTGGTGCGCTTCGAGACCAATCGTCCGCTTACCGGAATGGGACATGAAATTTTTCGTTCGGAAGACGACATCGTTGCTGACCGTCCGGCTGATTTAGTAGCCCGTACTGTCTTTGCCCATGGTGGAGTGAAGTCGGTGCATTTGAACGGCAATGTCATTACGGTGACGCTTTCGGGTGGCTCCTCAGCGGGCCTTAAAGAGGCCTTAGAAGACCTCTTCACTTATTACCGAGAAGGCGTCGAAGTCGTTATTCCGGAGGGATAAACCTGCTGCGTACCGCAGCAGTGGCGACCTTTTGACTTGCCTTCATCGAACATATGTTCGATACTGGAGGAATGTCCAACCTTGCCCGTTCTGACCTTTCCGCAGCAGTTCCATCGGCGCTTCCGCCGGCATTGCGCGAACTGGCCGAAAAAATTCGACCGGTCACTTGGGCTCAAGAAAACCGATTCACGGTTGAAGGTCAATTAGGTGAATTACTCGGTGGCGGAGTGCAGGCCGGTTCTGTTCTTTGTTGTGAAGGTACGGGCAGTAGTTCGCTGGCGTTGTCATTGGCAACGCAATTAGCGGGCGATGAGCGCTGGACAGCCATCGTCGGCTTAGAAGAAATCTCTCCTGCCGCTGCAATCGATATGGGTCTATCGCCATTACGTACTGCGTATGTGCAAGCCACTGCGCGTCCGGCAGATGTTGTGGCCGCTCTTTTAGGTCTTGTTGATGTTGTTGTACTTGATGCACGTCTTGATTTACGCAGCACACAAATTCGTCGTTTACAGGCGCGCTTGCGGGAAAAAGGTTCTGTTCTTATTGTTTTGCAGCCCGATATTTTTCGTTCTGCTGGCGCGCTAACGACGCGCTCATCGTTAGCGAATTGGTCGGCCGATATTTCTTTTCAAACATCGGGATGGCAATGGGAAGGTATCGGCAAAGGCCATGGTTATTTGCAAGTGCGTCGCGCTCGTTTACAAAGTTCTGGTCGTCGGCAAGCCAATCGTTTACAGAAGCGAATATACGAATTATCTGAAGATGCGCGTTCATTTCGTTTCATAGAAGACGCATCTGTTATTCCCCTGGTGCGGTAATGGCGCGCACATTGGTGTTGGTATGCCCTGATTGGGACATCATCGCTAGTGGATCGTCGGCGCATGAACCAGCGGCTGTTTTCTTCGCTAATCGCGTTGTCGCAACTTCGCCAATGGCTCGTATGGAAGGCGTCGGTGTTGGCATGCGTCGTCGTCAAGCGCAACGTCTTTGTCCTCAACTCGTCGTGCATGAAGCTGATGCTGATCGCTCGGAACGAATTTTTGCGCAAATAATTGGCGTCGTTGATGCGGTTACGCCCCGGGTTGAACTTTCATCTGCCGGGCGTTTGGCATTTCCTTCTCAAGGTCCTTCTCGCTATGTGGGTGGTGATGATCAACTCGCACAGCAAGTAATTGCCTTAATGGCCGAAGCATTGCCAGATTGGCCGCAAGCAGTTGGTGTGGGCATTGCCGATTCGTATTTCACGGCGCTTTTGGCGGCACAACGGGCATGGGAAAAAGATCGTCCCTATGCCGTGGTGGGGGCCGGGGGAGCGCAGGAGTTTCTGGCCAACTTTCCCATCGACTATTTGCGCTACGACGCACAATGCGATGCCGAGTTCATCGATATTGCTCGTCGTTTAGGTTTGAAAAAATTCTCAGATTTAGCCCAGTTGCGCTGTAACGATGTGGCCTCTCGGTTCGGTAACACTGGTGTGCGTGCGTGGAATCTGGTTCAAGGAAATGATGCTGATTCATTGGTGATGCAGCCGTTGGCTACGCATATTTCGGTGACGCGCACTCTTGATCCGCCGGCGGAAAAAGCAGAGACGGCTGCGTTTATGGCGCGAGCCATGGCGGAGGAATTGCAACAGCAGTTAACGGAGAAAGGTTTAGGTTGCACGCGCATAGTGGTGGGAATCGAAACCGAAAAAGGTGATTACCTCGAGCGAGTCTGGCGTTGTGAAACATCATTAAGTGTTGCCGGCATTGTTGATCGCGTGCGTTGGCAATTAGATGGTTGGTTGAATTCCGCTACTCGCCCCAATGCCGGAGTTTCTCGGTTACTGCTCACTCCCGATGAAGTCGGTCCTAATGACGGACGGCAATATGGATTCTGGGGACAAGAAAGTTCTTTCGATACGCGTGCTGACCGAGCCTTTACGCGTATTGCCGCGTTCGCGGGTGCAACGGCAGTACGCGTTCCATTAGTTGTGGGCGGACGATTGCCCGATGAGCGCGTACAACTGCTTGCTTATGCCGGTAACGATCGAACTGCGCTTCGTAGTTCTGCACATGCTCCTTGGCCGGGTTCACTGCCATCGCCGCTACCGGCGTTATCGGTTGAATGGCCGGTGCAAGTTGTCGACGAGCATGACGAACTTGTACGAGTAAGCGCTCGCGGTGAACTAAGCGGTGCGCCTACATCGTTGTTTTTTTCTTCTCATCGTTTCGTTATTGAACAATGGGCCGGGCCGTGGCTTTTTGAAGAACGATGGTGGGATGCAGAAACGCAGAGCCGCCGTGCCTGTTTTCAATTGGTAGTGAGGCAAGGGCGCGCGTTTCTTGTGGAAGTACGCGGTGGTGAATGGTTTATTACGGGAATTTATGACTAGCGACGGAAAAACCGAAATAGGCGTAGGTAGACTGGAAGAGCGGAATTAGGTGAGACCATCTCAAGTTGAGAGTCTCTTCGGCGGAACTAGAAATTAGGGAAAAGCAGGGCAAACGTGTTACGAGCGGAGTATCGGGTCGAGCACAAACACCATGGCGATGCATGTCATCGTCAATACGGTTATGACAACGATGGGCGACGTTCATGAAGCGTCGGCTTTTCGTCGCGCTGTGCCTGATCGCCGTTATGGCACTCGCTGGCACTTTTCTCATTCGCACCAATAGCGGAAATACGCCGGTTGATTCCGCAACCGCTGGTGACTCACAAGCAACACCGCCGACCGCATCAAGCACCACTTCAACCACCATCGATCCAAAAGCTGCGACCAAGGGCGGCGAAGTGGAAAAAGCGGTGTACCAGCAAATCAAAGAAGAGGGCACCGCATCAGTTGTTGTACGACTTGATGTGCCGGTGGCATCGTCGGCCACCAACGCAGTGCAACAGACAACTCAAGCCATTGATGAGTTCTTAACCCAGTTACCCCCAGGTAGTTATTCCAATGTTGATGCTGCTGGCGTATTGCCAGTGCTCACACTCACACTTACTAAAGATGGTGTAGATGCCCTCACGAAAATCGGCATCGTTGGCGCAGCCACCTTGGAACGCACACTGCGACCGATGCAAGCAGTCGAAAATATCGAAACCGAAACGACATCGACGACAACTTCATCAACAACTTCACCAAATGTAACGGCACAAGCAATTTCACCCTCAGCCTCCGACAACTTCCGCGGCGCGGTCGCCGTCATCGATTCCGGTATCGATATCAATCATCCGTATTTGCAGCGAAGTGGAGTGAGCAAAAACATCGCTGAGGCTTGCTTTGCCGATGATTGTTTTCCCGGGAGTCCATCGCCCAGTGTTGATATGTCGTACGACTCCGCTCCCCGCGCGGGTAGTGCATCGAGTTGTGGCGACGGAACTTGTACGCACGGAACCCATGTCGCCGGTATTGCCGTTGGTGGCACCGATGAAAGCTCACCAAGAGGTGCTGCACCTGATGCCAATCTCATTTCTGTACGAGTGATGTCGAAGTCAACCAACTCAGCGCAAGAGAGTTGGCTGATTAATTCGTTGCAATGGCTGTATTGGCAAAGTCAGTTCACCAACAACTTGCCTAACTTGCGAGCCATCAACATGAGTCTTGGAACTGACTCGGTGTATTCATCAACATCGGATTGTGATTACACCGGCTTGGCGCAGATCATTCGCGATTTACGTGCTGTGGGTATCTACACGGTCATTGCGTCCGGCAACGAGTATTCGCGGAATGGCGTTTCCTATCCCGGTTGCGTTTCGGATGCGATCACGGTTGGTTCAACCAACGCCAGCGGCACGATGTCATCGTTTTCCAACTACGCGCCATTCATTGATTTCTACGCCGTGGGTGAAAGCGTTTGTTCGGCGAAATCAGGGTTTGGCGTGGGCTGCGGAACGTACAGTGGCGGCGCACTCATCTATCAAACGGGCACATCAATGGCTGCGCCGTATGTGGCTGGAATGTTGGCTCGACTCGGTCGGCTCTCGGCGGCCCAAGCGCTTGAACGTTTAACGCAAACGGGAACCGCAGTTGCTGGCTACAACGGTTTGCGTGTCACTGAACAGGCCGCCGCGCCATTCGGCGCTTTTGAGTTGGCCTCGGGTGGATATGGTTCACTCCAAGTGGCTGGTTGGGTAATTGACCCCGACACGAATGATCCGATCTCTGTTTCTGCAGTCGGCCAGTCGGGCACAACATCAGCCGTCGCAAATAGAACGCGCAACGACATTTCGTCTCTCTACCCGCGCTTTGGTGCGTCGCACGGATTCGAAATCACGATGGCTGCGCCAACAACAACTTCAAGCGTCTGCATTACGGCGCTAGGCGTTGCTCTCGGCGGTGATACGTCGCTTGGATGTCGTTCGGTATCAGCGATGCCGGCCTCGCCCATCGGATTTTTTGATTCAGCCTCTGCGGGAATTGGATCGATTTCCGTGGCAGGGTGGACGCTAGATCCAGAGTCCATCGCACCAATTTCGGTTCAAGTCACTGCAGCAGGTCGTTCTGTCACTGTTATTGGTGATGGCAACCGTCCTGATATTGGTGCGGCGTTCCCAACCTTTGGTTCCAATCATGGTTTCTCCGCTCAACTTTCCGGTATTACAGGTGGGACCCATCAAGTGTGTGTCACTGCTCTCAATGTTGGTTTTGGATCCAACACGCTTTTGGGATGTCGTAACGTCACCGTTCCGGGCGGATCGCCATTTGGTGCCATTGATGTTGTGTCAACGGGTCCAGGATCGATCACTGTTTCGGGTTGGGCGATTGATCCTGATACTGCCAATCCAATTTCAATGCGTGCGGAATCAGCCGGTCGATTGATTTCAACCACTGCCAATGGTTCGCGACCCGATGTGGGAATGTTCTTCCCGCTCTATGGTCCCAATCACGCTTATTCGATGACATTTTCGAATTTGCCGCCCGGTAATCAATACCTTTGTGTTGCCGCGGCCAATGTGGGATTAGGCGGCGACACACTTTTAGGTTGTCGAATTGTTTTTGTTCCCGATGGCTCACCAATCGGATTTTTTGATTGGGCCAATGGTGGTCCTGGCACCGTTACGGTTGGTGGTTGGGCATTAGATCCAGAAACGTCATCGCCGATTTTGATGCAAGTTGCGGTAGCGGGACGTTTAGTCGCGGGAGTGGCAAATCAAAATCGACCGGATGTTGGTGCAGTATTCCCCGCGCTTGGTCCA
>JBEGMF010000026.1:0-4940 GCA_041183205.1 Actinomycetota bacterium
GTGTCATCTTTGGATTGATTTTCTTTGCGTTGTTGTATGTGAACTTGGTGATTGCCGAAAAGTTGGCGCCGAAGAATCGAATTTTCGGACCCGATGAAGAATTCCTCGGTCGCTATCACGACACCGTGGGTCGTAAATCGCGTTGGACAAAAATTTTGCTCGCACTTTTTGCGGCGGTCTTAAGTGGTTACGGGATGGCCGGAGAGTGGAACCAATGGTTGCTCTTCCGCAACGGTTCTGATTTTGGTGTGAACGATCAGACGTTCAATACCGATGTTGGTTTCTATATTTTCAAATTGCCGTTTTATACAACGGTGGTGAACTGGCTTTTTGCTACTGGCGTGATCATTTTGATTATCACGATCGTGGCTCACTATTTAAATGGCAGCGTTCGTTTACAGGGTGTGGGTGAACGTACGACGCCGCAAATGAAAGCGCATATCTCAGTCATTCTTGGTGTCTTGGCGTTAGTAAAAGCGGCGGACTACTGGTTGCAGCGTTATGCCCTTACGTATTCAACTCGCGGCACTGTGGACGGCGCGCTTTACACCGAAGTCAACGCGCAACTTCCGGCTATTTATCTTTTGCTCTTTATTGCGTTGCTTTCGTTTTTGCTATTCATCGTCAACATTTGGCGTCGTGGTTGGGCATTACCAATCGTGGCGGTTGGACTTTGGGCATTGGTTTCGCTGGTGGCGGGCACCGCTTACCCAGCCGTTATTCAACGGTTTGTTGTTGAACCAGAAGAGTCCGCCAAAGAAGCCAAGTACATCGGCGAAAACATTGAGGCCACGCGTTCGGCGTTAGGGCTTGATCAAGTAAAGACCGAGCCATTCCTGTACTCACAAGACAAAGCGGCCGGCGTGCAAAATGTGAACGCCAATCCGGGCACGATCCGCAATATTCCGCTTCTTGATCACAATGTTGTGACGCCCACATATCAGCGTTTACAAAGTCAGTACGCGGCCTATCGCTTTGTCGATCTTGATGTCGATCGTTATTCGATCATGACTCCTTCTGGCGAAATGGCGAAAACCCAAGTTGTTCTTGGTGCTCGAGATCTCTATGTCGACGGCATTCCGCAGCAATCATGGGAAGGTACGAAACTCGCGTATAACCACGGTTATGGCTTAGCGCTCGCGCCCGCCAATGCCACAACAACGCAAGGTCGTCCTGATTTTCTTATCCGAAACGTTCCGGTCATTGTCGATAGCGCGAAGATAAAAACGTCTATCGACCAACCGCAGACCTATTACGGTGAGCGCGTTGGCGGTTATGCGTTAACGAATGCCACTCGTGAAGAAGTCGACTATGTCGATGTTGATGGCCAAACTAAATTCACCAGTTATGCGGGATCAGGCGGTGTTGAACTTTCGTCGTTCCTGCGCAAAGCCGCATATGCGTTGAAGTTCAATGATCTCAACTTGATCGTTTCTAATTTCATTCAGCCCGATACACGAATCGTCTATGAACGGGATGTTCGCAATCGTGTTGAAGCGGTTGCACCATTTTTGAAATTCGATGCCGATCCTTATCCCGTGATCTCGAACAACCGCATCGTTTACATTTTTGATGGCTACACAACAACGGATCGTTATCCCAACGCGCAGCGGGCCAGCGTGGCCGGAGTGCGTGCCGGCTCTGGTTTAGAGGGTCATCGCTTTAATTACATCCGCAATTCCGTAAAGGCAGTGGTGGATGCCTACGACGGCACGGTCAAGTTGTACGTCGTCAATGATTCCGATCCGATTGTGAATGCATATCAAAAGGCATTCCCGTCGTTGTTTGCTCCGTCATCAGAGATGCCGGCCGAATTGCGTGAGCACTGGCGTTATCCCGAAGATCTCTTCACCGTGCAAACAAATATGTACGGTCGCTATCACATCAGTGATGCCAAAGCCTTCTACGAACAAACATCTGCTTGGTCGGTAGCCCAGGATCCAGGTGGCGTGAGTGGAACGCAGCAAGTGGCCACCGGTCAAACCATTGTTGGCCAGGGCGGTATTCAAGTTGTTCGTACTCAAGAACGACGTATGGATCCGGTGTACATGATCACTCGTTTGCCCGGTGACCAAACGGAATCGTTCGTTATATTGCGACCGTTTGTTCCATTCTCAGAGGATGATTCGAAAAAGACGCTCACCTCATTCATGGTGGCGAACAGCGATCCTGATAAATACGGTCAAATCACGTTGTATGAAATGCCGTCCGGTTTCAACATCGACGGTCCATCAATCGTGCAGGCCAATATTTTGGCCACGACCGAAATTAGCCAGCAGATTTCTTTGTGGAATCAGCAAGGATCGGAAGTCACTTTCGGCGCCATGATCTTGGTGCCGGTGAATAACTCCATTCTTTATGTTCGTCCGCTTTATGTTTCGTCGGAAGGACAAACGCGAGTTCCAGAACTTAAGCAGATCGTTGTTTCGTTCGGTGGTGAAGTGGTGATGCGACCGTCGTTGCGAGAAGCGCTGCAAGCGATTTTCCCAGGCGCTAATCCGCAAACGTTCGAGTCAGGTTCTATTTCGCAGGTCATTACCGGTGGCAACACCTCACCCGGAACTGGATCGACCTCGAGTACAACGACAACTATTCCCAATAACACGGGTCAAAGTCGCGACGAACTGATCCGTCGTGCGGAACAAGCCTTGAATGAAGCGGATGCGGCGCTGCGTAATGGTGACTTAGCGGGCTATCAAGCGAAAGTGCGTGAAGCCCAAGGTCTCTTAGCGCAAGCGAATGCCGCTACGACGACCACAACGCGACCGCTAACTCCGGCTTAAATCACTCTTCAACGAAACCGGCATCGGCACCGGTGGCCACAACATGTTTGAGGATCTTGCCGCTGGGATTGCGCGGGAGCCGTTCTGTGCGTAGTTCCACATAGGCGGGAATTTTGTAAACCGCCAGTGATTTTTTGCAGTGTTCATGCACGTCGACTTCGGTAATTGTGGCATCAGGAGCGATCACAATGACCGCTTTTACTTCTTGACCCAACGTGTCGTGATCAACTCCAAAGACTGCGGTTTCAATAACGCCCGGAAGTTCCTCAATGCAGTTTTCAATTTCAAACGGGTAAATGTTTTCGCCACCACGAATGATTATGTCGCGCTTGCGAGAAGCAATATATAAAACACCGTCAATTAAGCGGCCAAAATCACCGGTATTGAAATAGCCATCCGAAAATGCCTCGGCATTGGCGCTGGGATGACGCCAATATTCGCTCATAACGAGCGGACTTTTTACGCAGATATTTCCCTCTTCGCCTTCCGGTAAAACGTTTCCGTTTTCATCACAAATTCGCACTGAAACAGTTGGCAATGGTGGGCCGATACATTCGGGCGTCGCTTCGAGAAGTGCATTCGGGGCGAACGAAACAAGAGCGCCCGTTTCGGTCGATCCATAACCCGTTGACATTGTGTGATCGAGATGGGGAAACCGATTAGCCAAACGACGCAATATTTCTGGTGTCGTTGCTGAACCGCCCATGCCCACGGAGAGAACTTGTTGCGGTGGGATTAAGGCGCAATCGGGATGATCCAGTAAGCGCAAAATATGGGTGCCGGTTCCGCCGATGATGTTGACCTTGTTATCAATGACGAAGCGGATCACAGCATCCGCTTCGAAACGACCTAAGTACCACGCGGTTGTTGCGCCTACGTGTAATGAATTCACGGTGGCGCCTAATCCAGAAACATGGAAAAGCGGGAAAACCGCCAGTCGAATTGGTTGGGGTCCACCGGGTGTGGGCGTAATTCCCATTAAATGCATCGAGCGTGCCGCAATGTAATTTTGCAATGTTGAATAGGCGATCACGCTGCGATGCGAAAGAACAGCGGCTTTGGGTCGCCCAGTAGTACCCGATGTGAAAATTAAAATTGCGGGGTCATCTTCATCGACTGATGTGAACGGCAGCGATGATCGTTGCGCGTAATTGAGCATCTCTTCGAGTCGGTCTTCAAATAGCACGACCGGCGCTGATTGGGGTTCGAGACGTTCGGCGCGTCGAGCGTCGAAAAGCAAAAGTTTTGGATCAGTGAGATCAATCGCGTGTTGCATTTCCGGTGTTGTCCACCAGCCGTTCATGGCAACGGTGATGGCACCTAAGGTCAGCGAAGCCCAAAAGGAAACGATCCATCCGTAACAATTTGCGGCGCAGAGTGCGACACGATCGCCTTTAGATATGCCGTATTCGGAAGACATCCATTCAGCGACAGATGAAACGTCGGCGATGAATTCAGTGAATGTCACTTGTCGTCCATCGCTAAATGTCATGGCTAGGCGATCGCCGAAGGCTTCGGTGGAGGCCAACAATTCGGCAAGTGAATGCATTCGATTGCGGAAGACCAGCATTTCGTTGCCGCCCACAGTGGCGGTGACAGTTTCAAAAGCCCCACCAGGTCCGGTTAATTCCTCATCGGCTTTGCGCAATGCGGCAGTAAGCGGAAGTTGATGGGCAGGAAGCGTTTGATCGGCCATGATGTCTCCCAGGAATTGTGATGCCGGAATAGTACCGGTCAAACGTTTTTGGGGTTACGACGAAGGGGCGCAAAAGCCAATGGGAACCGAGGAATTTTTCGCCTGGCGTCAATTCAATGAGCGTCTTGTTTCGGTGGGCGAGCAACTGTTATCCGATCCTTTTCCGCAAGATCCCGCCGTGCAAGCGGAAGGCTTTGATCATTTAGCGGAACAGGTTCTTTGTTGGCTTGGTTGGTCTATTGGTTTTCCGTCAGCACTGCGTCCGTTCTTTATGCGTCAAAACGATTTAGTTACTCAATGGGGCGGACCGAATGCCGACAATGTTTATCGGCACGCACGTATTGATCCGGCGCATCGCTATCGCATTCGGGGCCGCATGAATTCATGCCAGGAATTCATCATGGCGTTGCGCGCTGGATTTATGCATCAGAAAACTTGGGGGACACTGGCGGAATACAACG
>JBEGMF010000027.1:0-13245 GCA_041183205.1 Actinomycetota bacterium
AAGAACGGCTTATTTACCGTGAAAGTTCCTGTGGATTTCGTTTAGTGATCAATCCTGGTCAGGAAAACCGAGTGCCATCACGCAACGCTTGCGCCACGGTTTCGATCACCGCAGCGAATCGTCGCAGAGCCTCGGGATCGTCGAGATACTCCTCGACACCGTCTAAAAATGCGCGGCCGGCGGCAATAAGTTCTTCAGCGGCACGTCGCAGGGCATCATCATCAAGCGACATGAGAATGATTATTCGTCGTCAGCAGGACGCGGCGAACCCTCAACACGTGCTTTCAGTTCACCCAACGCAGTTTTAATGATGCGACTCTCTGCGCGACGCTTCACAAAACCGGGAATGGGGTACACCAAGTCGATGGCGAGTTCATAAGCAACATCGGTGCCGCCGCCCGAAGCGGTCATTACATAGGCGCCATCGAGTTCACGTTCGAGATCGCCTTCAACCAATCCCCAACTCAATCGATGGGGAGCATCGGAATAGTCATATTTCAATTGATACGTGGTGCTGCGACCCATTGCGGCGGCGCGAAATTCGACAACCGTGGCACGACCATGATCATCAGACTCAATGACCGTGACTTCCTTTAAGTCGCCAGCCCACTGTGGATAGGAAGCGAAATCCGTAAGGGTGGCGAAACACTGTTCCACCGTTGCGTTGATATGAATCTGCTCGCTCGCCTGTTCAGACATGCCCTCACCCTACTCTGCCGATCTTTCCTCTTTGGACCCGCTTCGGCGAATTCGTAATGACCGAATTATTTCACTCGCTTCGAGGCCGATGGGCGCTGCTTTTTCGTTTCAGCCTTTCGAGCCGATCGTTTGAGTTCGGGATCACGCGGCGTGAATGTTCCGTAAGCCGTCACCCAAAGCCCCGTAAAGCCCACCACCCATAACGGCGCCAAAACGCCAAAGGCCGCAGGGGTATAGACGCGCACCGAAGCAACGACTATTCCAACAACAACTTGCACGAACAGCGCCAGCAAAAAGCGTCGTTGAATTGATTTTGGCGCCGCCCCTGATGCAAAGAACACTCCAGCAACGGCCACGTTTTCTGTGCGGCTGCGTTCAATAGCGGAAAAATAGGCCAAGCCCATTGTGATCATGCCCACGATGAATTGCGCAATAGAAACAACGACATAAGGCGTGGTGAAGAAATCCGGAAAGATCGCCGCCAAAACTCCGAGGACAACAAAGATCGCCACGCCGATTTCATTAATGCGCAGAATGCCGCGACCATTGCCTATCGGGCGCGCTACCTCACCGTTCTCGAAACGTTCATCGACCGAGTCGTCATCCGCAGCGCTTTGCTTTTCGTCAGGTTCGTTTCCCATATGCATCCAATCCTGCTTGCAATTCCGTCGCGCGCAACGCATATGTTGCCGACTTCGTTACCCACTGCCGCCCGTTGCGTCCATGTTGGCTGCGAACGTTCTCGTCTGAAAGATAGCGATCAAGAGCGGCAATCACTCCTTGTTGGTTGCGATCCACCACGATGCCGGTCTCACCATCGATCACCGCTTCGGACGATCCGCCCGAATGCCCCACGATTGTGGGGACACCGCATGCAGCCGCCTCGAGAAACACAATGCCGAAACCTTCTTGTTCAAGCCCGAACCACCGAGACCGACACAACATGGCGAAAACATCAGCACTCGCCATCAATCCCAACAATGTTTCTTGCGGAATGCGTCCCATAAAAGTGACCGGCGCGCCTTGACGACGGGCTTTACGTTGCAGACGGCGTAAATCTCGACCCGCTCCAGCAATGGCAACTTGCAATGTCGGATAGCGACGCGCCAATTGCGCGCTCGCCGTAATGAGGTCATCAAAACCTTTTCTCGGTACGAGTCGACTTGTACCCACAATCAGCGGAGCGTTGGGATCGAATCCGTTTTGTCGTCGCCATTCGTTGCGCTGATCAGTCGAGAACGGAACAAACATCTCGCAATCAACACCCGGAGGAACATTTACAACGGGAACGTCGTTACCAATTAATTGTCTAACGGAATCAGCAACATAAGTACCGGCGGCAATAACAACACTGGCATCATCCATAACTTTTGCTAATCGGCGACGCAACAACGGAACTTTCGACGGCAGAACAAATTCGGCACCGTGCACCACAATTCCGTAGGGAAGATCTAAGTGTTTCGCAACTGCCCCCAGCGGCAATGCTGGGTCAAGAAGAACAAATTCTGCGCCAACTTGTTTGGCCAATTCATTAATTCGTTTCGCCACCGAAGGCGTGGGCAATAACACCGATTTCGTATGGCGAATGATTTGAAAAGGTTGCTCAGCATCAAACGCTGCGCTATCACGATGTTTTGATGTGAATACAACAACGTCCTCGGCCGGCAACCGTCGCCACAGTTCCCATAAGTAGTTCTGAATTCCGCCCACTTTGGGTGGAAAATCATTGGTCACCAAAAGATGTTTCATTCATTCATCCTTTGTTGCCAGCGACCCCGAGCCCATTGCGCGTGTTCAGCCAAAAGTTCGTTTTCACTCTCGCAAAAAGAATCGAGCAATTCACCAAGTTCGGCGTCAGCAAAATCGCCCACGTTGCCAATCACCAAAAGCGCATTCCGACGCAAATAATCAGGATTGCGTTCCGCTATGTACCAGCGGCCATATTCCGCCAAAAGTTCCTCGTCGTTTTTTTGTAATAGCGCAACGACATCAACATATGAATTGTCCGCCGACTCTCCACTGGGCGATTGCGTCCACTGCGGAGAACGACGTGATGGTGGGCAGACTTCTTGGCAGTCGTCGCAGCCATACATTCGGTCATGAAGCGCAGCGCGAAATTCCACGGGGAACGTTCCCGGTGCTTGCACTAACCAAGCCAAACATCGACGAGCGTCGATAACACCTTCAGAAATAATGGCGTCAGTTGGGCAACCATCAAAACAACGACGACATGTACCGCAATTATTTTCAACCGGTTGCGACCATGGCAGCGGCGCATCAGTAGCGATGCCTCCGAGCACAACCCAACTTCCATACTGCGGAACCAACACATTCGAGTTATGCCCCACCCAACCAATTCCGGCGCGTTGCGCAGCCGCTCGATCAACCATTGCATTGCCGTCAAGAAAAATGCGCGTCGTCCATCCGCGTTGTTGCAATTTCTCGGCGAGGACATCAAGCGCATGTCGCAACTTTCCATAATGGTCTTGGGTTGCATAGCGAGCGACTCGACCAGCGGTGATGTCGTCCGGAGGTTCACCGAATTCGGCGGCATAAGGCCATGCCAACACAACCAGCGATTGCGCCGAGGGCAAAAGTTGTGTCGGTGTTGTGGAACGAATGGGGTTGCGATAAGTGAACGACATTTCACCGTGCAGACCCAGTTCTTTACGTCGCTCTAATTCGACGCGAGTTTCGTTAAATGGTTCAGCCGACCCCACACCGAATGCCACGGCACCAAGTCCAAGGGCCAGTTCGCGCAATTCTTCGCAAAGGCCATTCTCAACTTGGTGAGCAACATCATTGGGGGGAACAGCCACCTAGGTAGTTTCCCAAAAGAACTACCCCACTGCGACCGCAGGCATGAATCCCTCAGGCAGTTTGAGATGAATGGCGAAGTTTCGGCACGAGCCCTGACTCGGAAAGCATTTCGATAGCGCGGTAATCGGCCAAATCGACAACCACAGCATCGCCCGGCTCTCGAGAACAGATATAGGTGACCACGCAATCACCACAAGCGGACTCGGGTTGGGATTGCGTGGGGAAATGGACACAGTCGGCACAATCAATGGTGAACGTCGTCATGCTCACCACTATGACGACCCCCTATGACAATGCACTCTCACTGCGCATAACCGGCTCCCCCACTACTGTTTGCTCATTGCCATCCGCCGGGGGGCGGCTCAGCAATCAGGGGGAATAATGACCACGACACCGGTCCAACTTTCCGTTATTGGCCGCGAACTTCGCAAAGAGCCAGACGGAACTCGGGTTCATCTTCGCCAATGCCCACTTTGCGAATGCATGTGCGGTCTCGAAGTTCATCTCGATGAAAACGATCACGTCAAAGTGATTCGTCCCGACCATAAGGACGTGTGGTCGAAAGGTTTCATTTGCCCGAAGGGAACAACCCTCGGCAAATTGCATGAGGACCCCGACCGTGTGCGCGTGCCCATGATTCGCGAGGGCGATAAATGGCGCGAAGCCTCATGGGATGAAGCATGGGAGAAATGCCAAGAACTCATTCATAAAGTTTTGAATGAACATGGCATCGAAGCCATGACGGCGTTCATCGGAAATCCGGCAGGACATTCATTTAGTTTGAGTCGCTACGGCGCATTGTTAATGGGTCAAGCCAACTTTCCGATGATTTATTCGGCCGGCACTGTTGACCAGTGGCCGAAGAATGTTTCCAGCGTGTTGATGTACGGAAATATGTGGAAGATCCCCACCGTCGACATCGAACACACCGACTACTGGATCATCATGGGCGGCAACCCGCAAGCCTCGGGTGGATCACTTTTGGCGAGCCCCGATCAATTGGCGCAAATTAAAGGTATTCGTGAACGCGGCGGACAGGTGATTGTGATTGATCCGCGCCGCACCGCAACTGCTGATGTTGCATCCGAATGGATTCCAATTCGTCCCGGTACTGATGCTGCGTTGTTGTTGGCTATGTGCAATGTGATTTTCTCCGAAGGACTGTTCAAACTTGGAGCCGTCGACGGATTAGTAAATGGTGTCGAAGAAGTTCGACAAGCCTGTGTTGAGTACACACCCGAATCGGTTGAAGCATTCACCAAAGTTCCCGCCGAAACTATTCGTCGACTCGCCCGTGATTTAGCCAACGCAAAAGCCGGCGGATTGTACGGACGAATCGGACTTTGTAATCAAGAGTTCGGCACGCTCGCCTCTTGGCTTGTTGATGTGGTGAATATTGTCGCCGGCCAATTCGACAAATTGGGTGGGATGCTTTTCGGCAATCCGGTTGCGAAACCAATTCAATGGTTCCCCGATACCAAAGATGTTGGCGAACCCGAATTTGGTCGTTGGACGTCACGAGTACGCGGCGCACCCGAAATTTTGGGACAAGTTCCGTGCTCATGTTTGGCTGAAGAAATCGCCACACCAGGCGAAGGACAAATCAAAGCGCTGTTCAACATTGCCGCCAATCCCGCAATCAGTGTTCCCGACTCGCAACATCTTGATGATGCATTAGCGATGCTCGATTGCATGATCGCTATTGATTGCTACATCAACGAAACAACGCGTCACGCGCACGTCATCCTGCCAGCGCCGTCACCGCTTGAATCGCCTCATTTCGATGAATTGATGTGGGCATGGTCAATTGGTTCGGCGGTGAAGTGGAGCGACCAACTCTTCGCCCTTCCCGAAGACAATGTTCCTGAGTGGGAAATCTTGGCGCGCTTAGGTTGGTTGTGCACCGGCGGCACCAACGAGACATTTGATTTCAAAATGCTCGACGATGGTTGGTTCACGGTGTTGTGCCATATGTACGGGCGCAATCCTGACGAAACACTTCCGCTTTACGATTACGGCGGCCCCGAGCGAATGATTGATCTGCAATTACGTATGGGCCCCTATGGCGATCGTTATGGCGAAAACCCCGACGGCATCAATTTGCAAAAAGCAAAAGATGCGCTTCACGGAATTGATTTTGGACCAATGGTTGCCGGACGTGCCGCCGAAGTAATTGGTACGCCAAGCGGAAAAATTGAATTGGCACCGGAGTACATCCTCTCCGACCTTCCCCGTTTGCGTACCGCTTTGGATCGCGACCCCGATCACTATGTATTGGTTTCACGTCGTCATCAGAAATCAAAAAACACTTGGATGCATAACGTCAAAGTGTTGGTGAAAGCCGGCAACCGTTGCACTCTTTTGGTTAATCCTGAAGACGCAACCGAACTTGGTCTGACACCCGATGGCATGGCCCGTGTGAGTTCTGAAGCAGGTGTTATTGAAGTGCCAGTAGAAATTTCCGATGAGATGATGCGCGGCGTGGTGTGCCTGCCTCATGGTTGGGGTCACAACAAACCAGGCACGCGTCTTTCCGTGGCCCGTGAACATCCCGGCGTGAACTCCAACTTGTTGGCACCCGGCACCTTTGTAGATCAACTAAGTGGCAATGCTGCGGTCAACGGCATTCCGGTAGAGATCACTGCGGTCTAATTCATCGACAATTCGTGTTGTTCCGATATGGCTCGTCTATTGACGGGTCATATCGGAACGCTGTTGCGCTTCCGCCGCTTCCGAGGCTTCTTTGCCGCGTGGTGATTGCAATTGAATTTGCACACAACGGATATCTCCGGCGAATGGGAATGAATCGCTATAGCGACGACTCACCGGCAAGCCGTGGTCGTAGCCAACGCTGGCACCCATTGAGGAAATCACGCGCATAACAAACGGGAATTCAACCGATTCAAGTTCATTTCCATTTACGAGCAAGGTTGCACTTCCACCGGAATCGTTACGGCGAAAAGCCACACCGATTTCGATATCACCCGTTGGAATATCCGAAGACGATTCAACAATGTGGTGATCGCCAAAGACGTTGTAATCGAAAACAAGTCGATTGTTTTGCACAAACAAACTCAACCCACTGTTTCCATTGCCCATCGCATAGAGGACACCGTTTTGGTTTTGTTCACGATGAACGTCAGCGCGTAATTCCCAACTACGCCCACCGATCGCCGCTGCGCTTTGCGCGGGAAGCGGCGCCATGGGTGGCCGATAGTTATAAACACGACTTTCCGCGTGCGTGCGGTTCTTGCCGAACTTCACGCCGAAAAGTTCAACGCCACGATCGTCCAATGGAAGAACGCCGTACTTTTCCGCTTCTTCCCACCACAGTTCAATCAATGCCGCGAGGCGATCAGGCTCTTGAGCCGCCAAATCGTGACACTCGCTCCAATCCTCGTTGAGGTTGTAGAGCTCCCAAGAATCGTCATCAAATGAAACTCCGGGAGTGTGGCGGGTAACGGCCTTCCAACCGTCGGCATAAATTGCGCGATGGCCCACCATTTCGAAATATTGGACCGAGTGTTTTGTCGGCGCATTGGCATCGGCAAATGCATAGGTCATTGATGATCCAGCAATCGGAAATTGTTCCCGACCCAAATACACCGATGGCGCTTCTACCCCGACAATGTCATACACCGTGGGTGCTAAATCAGTTACGTAATGGAATTGGCGACGTATTGCACCGGCATCAGCAATTCCTTTTGGCCAATGCACAATGAGCGGAACGTGGACACCACCTTCATGCGTGTTTTGTTTGTACCACTTGAATGGCGTGTTACCGGCCTGCGCCCAACCCCATGGATAGTTGGCATGGCTATCCGGTCCACCAATGTCGTCGATATGAGCAACGGCTTCATCCGGCGTTTCGATAAGGAAATTGAAAAATTTCATTTCATGCAAAACACCAAACGGGCCGCCTTCTTGGCTAGCGCCGTTATCGGACATCACCATAATGATGGTGTTATCGAGTTGTCCGAGATTCTCAAGCGCCGCTACTAAACGACCAATTTGCGCATCGGTATGTTCCAAAAATGCGCCGAATGCCTCTTGTAACGCAATTGCTAAACGTCGTTGGTTATCGCCGAGTGAATCCCACGGTTCAACACCTGGGTTACGAGGAGCAAGTTCGGTATTTCCTTCAACGATTCCCATTTGTTGTTGACGAGCAAACCATCGATCACGCGCCGCATCCCAACCTTCGTCGTAGCGACCGCGATGACGTTGACGATATTCATCAGGCGACTGATGCGGAGCATGCGTTGCTCCGAGCGCGAGATAGGTGAAGAACGGACGATCCGGTCGAATTGACGTTGTGTCATGAATGAATTCGATCGCTTTATCGATGAGATCTTCGGTGAGGTGATAACCCTCTTGCGGTGTACGCGGCGGATTAATGCGATGGTTGTCGTAAACCAAATCAGGAGTGAACTGATCGGTTTCGCCATCGAGAAATCCGTAGAAGCGATCAAAACCACGTTGTAACGGCCAGGCGTCGTAAGGACCAGCCGCCGACGCTTCGTCCATCGGGCAGAGATGCCATTTACCGAGAGCGAAAGTTGTGTAGCCGCTATCGCGCAACACTTCGGCCATGGTGGTGGCATGTTCGGAAATACGTCCCGTCATATGCGGGTAACCAGAATTCCAGTTAGCAATACCGCGCATACCAACGGTGTGATGGTTGCGACCGGTTAAAAGCGCGGCGCGAGTTGGTGAACAAAGCGGAGTCACATGGAAATTCGTAAAACGCAATCCGCCCGCTGCTAACGCATCGATATTTGGCGTCACCAAATCGGAGCCGAAACAATTGAAATGAGAAAAACCAAGATCGTCGAAAAGGATGACGATCACATTGGGTGCACCATCACCCGGGTGCGCCGGCTCTGGCCACCACGGTGAGGAATCGGCGAGGGTGCGGCCGATCTTGCCGCCGAACGTTGGCATTTGTGCAGTCATTATTTTTCACTTCCCATTGGTTGCGCTGATGGTGTTGCACCCGATTCCAAATTGCGATTTCGAAACGCCACCCGCTTATGCGTCACTGCATGAGTGAGGATCCAAAATGAATTGTTGTTCATTGCCTTAACGACATCATCAGCAACTTGTGCCGGATCCAGTGCCGTTGTCTTCATGACATGTTCAAGTGCGCTCATTGGCACCGGATCAGGTTTCGGTAAACCTAAATGTGCAGGCGCGTTTCGGGTTGATTCGAAAATTTTTGTGGCCACTAACTCGGGGCAAAGGCAGGAAACACCCACGCCAGTTCCCGCCAGTTCCATAACTAATGCTTCGGAAAGACCAACTACTCCGTATTTCGCCGCGTGATAGGCGCCGAGCATGGGAGTTGCACAAAGACCGGCCTCAGAGGCGGTGTTAATGACATGGCCTTCGCCTTGTTCAACGAATAAAGGAACGAAAGCGTTCACGCCATAAGCGACGCCAAGAAGATCCACACCAACGACCCAATCCCAAACATCGGGTTTGGTTTTGTACGTCGGTGTTCCCGTCCCACCGACACCGGCGTTGTTAAAAAGAACATGTACCGAACCGAATTTTGAAAGTGATTCATCGCGCAATGATTGAACTTGCGCCGCGTCGCTGACATCGCACACCACTTTGAGAATCGAAGCACCCTGTTGCTGCAATCGATCACATTGTTCGGTCAATGCATCAGCCTCAATATCGGCCAGCACTACAGACATACCTTCGGCGATGAATCGTTCAGCCGTTGCTAAACCAATTCCCGAGGCCGCACCGGTCACCACGGCGGTCTTGTCACGTAAATTCATATTGATCCTTCTTGCTCGGCCCACTCCGGGCACTTGGTGTGTCGGACTAGTCACGTTTCAACTGCAAATCGTTCCGACGGCGGCTTAGGAAAGACGGTACATTTGAGAGGAAAGTTTTGTCAGAACTACTGACACTAAAGGTTAGCAAATTTAGGAGCGACGCACCATGAGCTCGAACCAATCTTCATCCAGTTCAGCAAAGCGACGGGTTGCGCTCGTTGCTGATGCACGTCATTACGTTGGTCCTGACTTAGCGCGCATGTTGGCGGCACGTCAGCACGATCTTGTTTTAGGCGATGCCAGCGAAGAACTTCTCGCCGAATGTCGCGCATTAGGAAGCACCGCTATTGCAGTTAGCGGAGTGTCAAACATGGCGAAAGAACAAAGTGCACAAACAATTACCGATGTTGCACTTCAAGAATTCGGCGTAATTGATGCGGCCGTCATCGCCTCAGGACAAATTATTCCTGGACGTTTTGTTGATTCGACAATGGACCAGTTCGAGAAATTGGTTGAGGGCTGCATGTATGCGCCATTCAATTTCTTAAAAGCAGTTATTCCGCCAATGATCGAACAAAAATCCGGTCAAGTTCTTGTGATTACAAGCGCAGCGGGTTTGCGCACACTTCCTGGTGCAGCGCTGTATTCATCGGTGCGCGCCGGAGCCACCATGTTGGCTCGCAATGTCGCCGCTGAAGTTGCCCGGTTTAACGTGCAAGTAAATGCGGTTGGCACCAATTTCATGGACTTCCCTGAATTCCTCGCCGCAACGGGCGCTACCGATCCGGCCGTGCGGGCCAAGATCGAAGAGCAAGTGCCCATGAAGCGTTTGGGTCGCCTTGATGAGTTCGCAAACTTCTGTGGCGTCTTCCTCGATGGCTCCAGCACGTTTACCACTGGCCAATATGTTGGTTATTCAGGCGGCTGGGTTTGAATCACATTTGTGCCATTGCCACACCAATGGCATGAGACATCTTCAATTTCTTCTGACAAAACATCTTCACTTTCAACGGTGAGTTCCCCACCCACTGAATAGTGATGAAACGCTTTTGTGCGCCGAGTAGAGGTCACATCAAAGCGAGTGAGATTGCCGCAGGAATTACATCGATATCGAGACACAGCGATGAGCGTAGCGGTGTCCGCCTAGCGTACATCTGTTCGATACAATGCCCCCATGGCCATCAAAGCCAGTGACCTTCCCTTTCAGCGCAGCCTCGACGATCTTGGCGAGGCATTACGTGATGTCACCTTTTGCGTTATCGATCTTGAAACCACTGGTGGCAATGCATCGACGTGTGGCATTACCGAAATAGGCGCCGTCAAATACAAAGGCGGCGAATGTTTAGGGACATTTCAAACGTTGGTTAATCCAGGTTGTGCCATTCCACCGGAGATCACAGTTCTTACGGGCATCACCCAATCAATGGTTATTCCCGCACCGCGCATTGAAAGTGTGTTGCCCACCCTTTTGGAATTCATCGGCAACGCCGTCATTGTTGGGCACAACATTCGTTTTGATCTTTCCTTTTTGAATGCAGCACTCGAACGTTCTGGTCGAGAGCGATTGGCGAATGCAACGGTCGACACTGTTCCACTGGCTCGCCGATTAGTACGCGATGAAGTCCCAAACTGCAAACTTTCAACTTTGGCGGAACGGTTACGGCTTGGTCATCGCCCTACTCACCGCGCACTTGACGATGCCATAACCACCGGCGAACTACTGCACGTTCTTATTGAGCGCGCTGCCGGATTAGGCGTAACCGGCCTAGATGATTTAACCGCTTTACCTTCGATGTCGGGACACGCTCAAGCAGCAAAACTTCGACTCACCGAACATCTCCCCCGCGTTGCCGGCGTTTATTTATTCAAAAATTCCGTGGGCGATGTTCTTTATGTTGGCAAGGCCACCAATTTACGATCACGCGTGCGTTCGTATTTTTCAACTGATTCCCGTCGCAAAATCGGACCGATGCTGCGTGAAACTGCGCATATCGATTTTGTTGTGCACCCCAATCCCTTGGCCGCCGCCGTGCACGAAATCCGCCTTATTCATCAACATCAGCCCCCATACAACCGTCAAGCAAAACCCTGGGGCCGCTATGTCTATGTGAAGTTGACGCTGCAAGAGCAATGGCCTCGTCTTTCCATCGTGAAAGACCCCAAACTTGATGGCGCGTTATATATCGGTCCGGTGCATTCTCGTTCGACAGCGCAAAAAATTGTCGAAGCAATTCATTCATCAGTTCCCCTACGACGATGCGTTGGACGAATTGGCACACGTTCACTGCGTGATGCACCGTGCACCGCCGCCCAACTCGGCGTGTCGATGTGCCCTTGTGCCGGCGGAGTTGATCCCGATGAGTATGCGGCCATCGTCAATCGAGCCGTAAAGGGAATCACCGAAGATCCAAGCATTCTGTGCGAGCCGTTACAACAGCGCATGATGGAACTTGCCTGTGATGAACGATTCGAAGAAGCCGCTGATGTGCGCGATCGAGCCGATGCCCTTACAAGAACGCTTTACCGTCAGCGACGCAACGACCAATTACGTCGGGCTGGGCGTTTACGAGTGGATCTGCCCGACGGAAGTGGAGTGATAATTCTCAATGGCGAACTGCAATCAGCCTGGGACCGCAATGGCGAAATCGAAAACGGTCAAGGTTGGCTTGAAGAGTTGTTTCATCTCCCGCCGTCATCATTTTTCGAACCGATCGCACGAGATATTTCTGATGAAGTGAATTGCATTGCTGCTTGGCTCGAAAAATACGCTGAGATTGTTTCGATTCATCACTGTGAAGGCGGGTTGGCAACTCAACTTCCGCCACTGCCGACATTTACTCCGCGCGCGTCAAACGTCTAATTATCTTTTGCGAGACTGATTAAATATTGATCGCAATTCTGAATACGACATCACAGCAACTTTGTCGTTCGGTCGATTGGAATCAGATTGGTCCATAATTACGTAATCACCTTTCAATGCAGTCCCTGAAACCAGCCTGAACGTCGAAAATTCCGAAATTTGGAAAGGGGGCGCGTCAAGAGCGACGATTCTTTTGATCACCGACTCCGATGAATAAAACGGTACCCACAAGTAAAAGCGATGATCAATCTCGCGTTGGAGTGGCGCCAGCAGTTGCATCCCCTGCCGGACACAATCATTCGGCTCATCAAGATTCCCATAGTGAGGGATGTCTTTGCGTTCTCGACACCCGCTGAGCAAAGTGATTTCATCACCGACTTTCAACTTTGCGACACCGTTGGCGACGATTTTCTTCACCCGTGCTTTCGTGAAGTACAACTCGTCCAAACGGCGAATAGGCATGGCTAAAATTTGGTTGCCTAAACGTTCGGCCTGGAGGCCGACTTCGGGTTCAAACAATTCCGGTTCAGCAAATACATCGAGCAGCGCAACTGTCTCGAGGCCAGACATCGTCGATTTCCAATCCTCGTCATCCAGCCTTGCGTACGAGGTTGCATTTGAACTTCTCAAATTTCCAAACTGAAAAGAAATCGCAGCGAGCAAAACCGCTGCCGCCAGCAAAAATGGACGGAAATATTTCATTTTTGAATATCCAATCTCTTGAAGAGTCTCAAAACAAAAAACCCCTAATCACTCCACCTCTAAAACCGTGAGTTAGTTCGAACCTGCCAGAGTGCTCGTTGTTGTTGGCACTGTGGTAGTTGTCGATGGAGACAACGTGGTTGTTGAAGACGATGTAGATGTCGACGAAGAAGTTGACGATGTGGATGATGAGGAAGACGTTGTCGAAGTTGACGCCACCGGAGTTGGTCGAAGCGAACTCTTGTCGACGCCCAACGCATCCGCAATCTGTTGACGAATTTGATCGACAGTGAAAACTTGACCAGTTTGAATCCACTTGTAGGAACCTTCAGCCACCGAACCACCAACATGTTCAAAGATCAAGTCATCGCTCAA
>JBEGMF010000028.1:0-11271 GCA_041183205.1 Actinomycetota bacterium
AGCACGAGTTGCACACGATTTGAATGAAGCCTCATTCCAACACCAACGATGCCGTAGCGAAATATTCTCCAACCGATTGCGAATTCGGCACATCAACCGTCACCGTCGCCGTCACAGTGAAAGTACCCAAAGATGATTGCGCCACAATGGCGCGACATAGTTCGACACTTCCGCCCGACACCATAGAAATAGGGATGTTCGACGCGACCAGTCCTGCCGTGGAATTGCCAGCGCCGCGACACGTCACTTGCAGCTTGATGGCCGAAGCCGGAATGCGGAATTCGTTCGACGATGTTCCAGGAATACGCAAATCAGAAAAATTGGCGGTCAGTTTCCAGCCCGCGGCCACGCAACGCGTATCGGAGATATCTATCCGAGAAAACGTTGTTGATGCGCTGCGGGACGATCCACTGACAGTAAGAGATCCAAAAACATTGTCGGTGCCAGTTTGTGTAAACGAAAGCGAACCGGTACATGCGCGTGCTTGCACCGTGATTGGTGTGAGAGTTCGCGACGCTTCAATTGGTGAGTTGGTGTTATCAAGTTCGACTGCCGCCAAGTGCGTCACACTGGTTGAACTAGGCGCGAAGTTAACGGTGGCTCGGCCGTTGCTATCGACGGTAACTGTGGAGGAATTGGCATCGGCTCCGGCAGCCCCAACTCTTTCCGAAAGTCGCACAGTTGAACCAGGCGTGAATTCTTTCAATGTGACGGCGGTGTCTTCACCCAAACGAATTGTGGCGCTCGAAAGCGTCAATGCTCGAATACCTAGCACTCGAAGTTTCAGCGACGCCCAGTTCCATGCCACTCCGTTGTCCATATCGCGCAGCCGTAGCCAAACATCTCCGGTGGGCGCACCAACAGAGAAGGTCACGGTGTTTGACGTCGTCCACAAAATGCCACCGACCGTCGTGGTGAGGTTGCCCGTCACACCGGTGGCACTGCATTTGGTGAGTTCCTCATTGGTGCAAACATCGATCGTCAGTGCGCGACTTCCTGTCCACCCCAATGTTTGAACTGCCAATGGAGTGCCATAGCGAACAGTTTTCACGCCTTGCAAGGCAAACAATGAGGGAGAGCGAGGTTCATAATTGAGATGAATGGGATATCCACTGGTACTCAAACTTCCGCGAGCGTTAAGCCCAGCACCGGACGACACGATGACTTTGACACGACATGGCTCGGTAACAGTGGCCGAAATTTGCACGCATTTCGCCGCTCCTGAATCGCCCGTAATGGAACGAATAGCGGTAAAGGTCTTCGAGTACTCCTGATTACTTAAAAACCCGGCGGCCAAATTGCCGCTATTAACTGTTTGCGCGTTGGTCCACGCTTTTACTTCCTGGCAATACCCCAATTTCGCATTGGAATCTCTTCCCGCCACTACATCGGATGATTGCAGCGGCGTTCCATCGGCTTTCACATTGGCGCATACAAACGCTCGGAGACGAGCCAAACTTGTGATGCCATTCGAATATTTATTGTCGACGCGCAATGTAATGGTGTTGCCCGTGAGAATATCGGTAGCCGGCGAAATCGTTGCCGAAGAAGTGGTTTGCGCTTGCACTAAACGGTTCGGTAGCAGCACTAATGGAATCGCCAACAGTGCAACAAGCGCCAGACAGAGCAGAACGAGAATCCGTTTTTTCATACGATCACCAAGGTCAACACGCCCCCATATGTTCCGCGCAGTACCGAACCAATCAATGCAACATGGAGTTCGGCTTGCACTTTGAACACACCACCACCACCGCCCGCTCGAGCATTACAAAGTGAGACTGGTTGCACAGTCGATAAATTTCGTTCGCTATTGGCAGAAATATCATCGCTGCGACCGTTGAAATCATTAATCGGTTGGCATCTCGGCACCACAGTGATGTTCGCTGCCGGAATGACAAAGCGAGAGTTGGAACTGTTCACCAGATTGCTAATGGTGGCGTTCATACTCCAACCCGCCAGCGAGCCGCGCCGATCGGCAATGGTGATTTCCTGCAATTGCAAAACTGTTGTCCGTGATGAATCGATATCAACCGAGCCCGATACCGGCGTTGTTGGATCTTGAGAGACCTTTAAACCGTTATTTGGAATATCAAAGGTGACCGTTTGCGAAAGATCACAACCATTGGCGCCAAACGATTGACATTGCGCGGCTTGAAATGTCACGGGTGCGATAACTCGAGTGGCAACGATTTCCGAAAGATCAGCGGGATTACGTTCAGCGGCCGCGAAGCCCATCACCGCAACATCGGTAAATCGCATCTTCACGGTGAATTTCCCTGCGCTGTCACTCGTGACCACGACTTGCGCGCCGAATCGTGCTGCATCTTTCCACTGCGATACGACGATTGATGTAAGGGGCGTAAAACTTTCACCAGAAAGTGTGGTTTCAGAATTCAGTCCTACCACTTGAGGCACGGCGATAACGGAGCGAGTGCCAAGAACCGTGAGCGGAATATCGACCGAATCGATCAATCCATCAGAAAGGCGCAAGATACGCGAACCAGCCGTGGCCGATGACGCCAAAGAAAGCGAATTGGAACCAGCAACAAAATCACCCCCGGACGCTGCGGTGCGAAGTGTGCCGGTCAATAACGAAGTTGAACAGTTCAATCCGATGCCATCGCATAATTCTGCTTTTATCGTTTGTCCGGTGCGCCAATTGGTGCCACTTAGCGACACCGTGGAAGTACCCGGAACCATGGCACTCTTTGAACCATTAACGCCAGTAATGGATGTAACACTTGCGCCCGCGTTGGGTTTTACATAAAACGAAATGGGAACGTCCGTTGTCCAACCACCACTCGCAATTGGAACTTGGCCCGCCGTAGTTGAAACCGCCACCGAAACAGTGCAATCAAGAATGACGCCGACAGTCTTCGCCACACAGGTTGCGTTATTCCTACCAATAGCAGTGCGTTTCGCGCCCACGGTGGTGGTGTAAGTGCGGCCGGCGGTTATTCCCCCGCCACCGGTAGCGCCGCTAATGCCTTGACCTGAATCGGAAACAGAATTCAAACCATTCGATCCCGTAGGAACACCAACTTCGGCACCAACACAATCATTCACATCGCGAACGCGTAAGGGTCGGCCAGATGAATCGGCGTTACCGCAAATGGACACACCAAAGAAACGACCGCCCGACCATGCACGGTCAGAAGTAATAGTGACGTTGATTGTCTGTCCGTGCACCAATTCGGATGATGGATCAATCAACACTGTGGGATCGGCCGCCGCCGACGGCAACGCAATACGAAACACCGATGGAATAGCGATGACGATCATGGCTACGCAACTCAACATGACGAGCGCGTAAATACTTCGCGGTCGGTGCTGACGCAGACTCATGTGACGACCACCAAAATCGATCCGCTGTAAGTGCCACTGCGCAACCAACCCGGAATTTTGACGGTGAAATCAGCATCAATAGTGACGGGCACTGATACCGAGCCAATTGGTAATGAACAAAGAACTAACGGCGATGATGTATCGAGTTTCCCAGCAGTGCCAGCGCGGGCTAACGACGTCTGCGCCGAACCACAGCGCGGCGTCAGCGTGACATTGCTCGGTGCCAACGTGTCTGTGCGTTGTCCGGCGGCGCCCCGTAACTCCGACATCGTGAGGGACACCGACCAACCGGCGCGAGTGCCACGGGCATCATCGATACGTATTTGTTTTATCGAACCACTCGTGGAAAGTTCCGTACCCGTTTCCACGACATCGCTCAGACGAATGTCGTTTGAAACTTGCGACATCGTTAAGGGACCGCTGGCGACAGAAAGACGGAAGTTTTGTGATCGCTCACAGCGGTCGGAACGACAGGCCGTTTCTATGGGCACAAAGGGCAGCGAAACCTCGGTGCCACTTACCGGCTGTACCGAGTTACCCGTGACTTCGAAACCGCGCAGATGCGTGGTTGAAGCATCCCCAACCACGATCGACACAATGAATTCGCCCAAATCATTTGCGGTCGACGCCACTGATAACCCGACTAAGGCACTAACCGTTGCTTGTTGCACTCGCACCGACGAATTGGGTGTGAAACCGAAACCGTTCACAATCACGGTTTGACCACGCACCACGGAATTTGGTGTTGCCGTAATTGAACGCGCACCCAAAATTCGGATCGGCACCGACGCCACCTGTATGAATGAATTGCGCACGAACAACCAACGATCACCCGGTGTTGCGATCGCCGGAACCGTTACCGAATTTGCGCCATTAGCAAAACCACCACCCGACGCCGCCAAATTAAGTGAACCGGCGGATTGGCATTTCGTGCCGTCTTGATCACATAGCTCGGCAGTTAACGGTGTGTTGACGAAATCCCATTTCGTTCCATCCAGCGTTATAACGGAACCAGCGCGCGCTGCTTTTTTACCGGTACCCGCATTGGTGATATCGGAAATTGAGACTGTCGGCGTTGACATCCGAAATGTGGCTGTTACCGAATAGGCCGACGACCATTTTGTTGTCAGCAGGTCATAGCGATCACCGGTGGCCCACACCACACAGTCACGCGTGATTTTCGTTGAGCGCGGAACACAAGAGGCACCCTCAGAGCCGAAACCAGTTCGGCCCGCGGTCAACTCGGCGGTGTAGGTGCGGTTCGCGGTTAAGGCATTGCCAGGAAGTACCGCCGTTGAGTACGAACTCAAATAACCGCTATTGGAGAGGTAGCGCGAATTGCAATGACGAGTTTCGTCAAGAGTTTCAATTGGGTCGCCGCTGCGCGTCACGTTTCCGCAAATTCGCACGCGCATATAACCCCAACTGGTACCGAGGGTGTTCACCACCGTGGCAGTAATCGTTTGTCCACTACTTAAATCAGTGGATGGCGAAATTGAAACCGACGCTTCGTCGGCCGCCGCTGCACTTGGCGATTGCAAAAGTACGTGACCGAAAACTCCACTGGCGAGAAGTGCAAACAGACAAATAGCGATTACAAGTGACTCGCGGTGATCAACGCAGCGCGCCGCCAATCCTCGTCGCCGCGACGAGGATTGCTTCACTCGATATTCGCTTGGCACGCGATTGAGTCGAGCCACGAGCAACTCCGGCAGTTCTGCATTACTAGGGAAAGAGGACGGCATTTTTGGAACGAGCCAAAGGCAACATTCCGCCCATAGTGTAAAAAAACTAACATCGCAAGTGGTGGAGCCTCATGGAGAAAGCACACCGGATTATTTGGACTGCGCACTGCCCGTTATCAACGACGCATGACTAGAGTTTCCTTGCCGCCCTTATGACGACGCCTACTCCCCCCGCCGACGAAGATTTCGCCCCACTGTCATTTCGACAGCGCACGGCGCGTATTGCGGCCCTAGTAGTGATCTTGCTTATTGCGGCTATGTGGGGTTGGGCATTTTTCGCTACGCCGCGCGGCCTTCCCGGCGCGTTAGACAATCGATCATTTCCCGATGCCGCTGAACCAATTTGCACCAAGGCCGCCGAACAAATTGCCGCCCTACCACTCGCGTTTACAACTACCGATCATGTGGCCCGCGCTGGTGTCATAGCTCAGGCAAACTCGTACTTAAGTGACATGCTCGACCAACTCGACCAAGTTGTTCCTTCTGAACCTGCCGATGAAAGCGCATCAATTAAAGAGTGGTTAGGCGATTGGCGTGTGTACGTGTCTGATCGCACCAATTATGCCCAGCGCTTACAAACCGACCCAGAAGCCCGCTTTTATGTAACTGCTAAAGACCGTCGGCAGATCACCCAACCGATTGATTTTTTTGCCAAAGCAAATTTGATTTACAACTGCCAAGTGCCGAGCGATATCGAATAGGAACGCAACGCCGTCGTTATCGGCCTATTCGAGCCAATCCTCGAGTTGCGAGACGCACCAGACTTTCATCAGCCTGCAACTCCGATAAGTCGTCCATCGTTACCCAGCGCATCTCCGTCGATTCGTGATTGGGCGCAAATACCGAACCTTGTGGTGCGAGCACGAGGTAACGAATATCGAGATGAAGATGCGGCTGTTCTTTCGGCGGCTCAACGAGATGAATATCAAGATCAATGAACGGTTCGACGACCCGTAAATTTTCGATACCAGTTTCTTCCTTCGCTTCGCGCAATGCGCTTTGCGGAAAATTGTTGGAGCCGTCCACATGCCCACCGGGTTGCAACCATTTACGCAATTTCGTGTGATGTAACACCAAAAAATTCTCGGTGTTCTCCTCTACTACGAGTGCCGAGGCAGTGAAATGTCCATCGAGACAAGTGCGCCATAAGGCATCGGGGTGGCCCTGCAGAAACTGCTCCATCTGCGCGGCTACTTCACGATTATCGGCATCAGCCTCCGACAAAAGCGAAAAAACAATGTCGATATCAGACACGTTGCGAATCGCTATCCCATTGCGCGGTAAACAACTGAAGTTGCACCGTCACCGCGTCCGGTCCGGCACCTCCGGCAGTTGTCCGTCGCGTTACTGCAACGCCGGGCGCCACCAACGACGCCGCCTCAGCACCCAGATTGGGATCGTTGGCAACGAGTTGTTGGAGTGACTCGTTGTTTTCTAACGATTGCCGCACCAGTGCGCCAACAATGGCATGGGCATCGCGGAACGGAACACCTTTTTGCACCAACCATTCCGCTAAATCGGTAGCGGCGTTGGTGGGTGCATCGGCGGCGGCCGCCATGGCATTGAATTGATAACTAGATGTCGCAACCAAACCGCGCATGGCCGGTAACGCCAAGTTGATCGTGTCAAAGGAATCGAAAAGCGGTTCCTTGTCTTCCTGCAAATCACGGTTATAGGAAAGTGGTAACGCTTTCAATGTGGCCAATAAGCCCGTGAGATTTCCGATCAAGCGACCGGTCTTTCCCCGCGCCAATTCGGCGATGTCCGGATTTTTCTTTTGCGGCATCATCGACGAACCAGTGGAATGAGAATCGGCTAGTTGCACAAATTGAAATTCCTGCGTGGCCCACAAAATGAATTCTTCTGCGAGCCGCGAGAGATGAACGCCGACCATTGAAAGGGCGAAAAGCGATTCGGCGACAAAATCACGATCACTTACTGCATCAAGTGAATTCGCAAAGGCTTTGGCAAAGCCGAGATCAGCCGCCGTCGCCGCCGGATCTAGCGGCAGTGATGAACCGGCCAATGCGCCCGCTCCCAAGGGAGAAACATCAGCGCGCTGACGCGCATCGAACAGCCGATCAATATCGCGAGAGAAGGCCCACGCATGGGCCAGAAAATGATGGGCGACCAAAACAGGTTGTGCTCTTTGTAAATGCGTATAGCCCGGCATCGCAGCATCACCAGCACTGGTGGCCACTGAAACCAGTGCTTCTTGTAGCGACAAAATGTTTTTGATGACGGTGGTGAGTTGTTTTTTGACATAGAGACGTAAGTCGGTGGCCACTTGGTCGTTCCGACTTCGTCCGGAATGAAGTTTGCCGCCAACTGCTCCGGCCAATTCGGTGACACGCCGTTCAATGGCGGTGTGAATGTCTTCATCACTCGGTGCAAAGACAAATGTTCCCGCCGTCAATTCCCCACGTACCGATTCGAGTGCCTTTGAAATTTCGTCGGCCTCATCGGGCGAAAGAATCTGCGCACGCACGAGACCTCTCACATGCGCCAACGATGACGTGATGTCTTCATCGAATAAGCGCGCGTCGAAAGGCAAACTTACGGTGAAAGCCATAAGTTCGTCTGATGGTTTGTCATCAAACCGTCCATGCCACAGCGTGTTCATTTTTGGTTACTTTCCCTCGTTCATAATTTGACGAGCAGCCCAAGTTTGAATTCCGAGACCCCAGAGTTTCACAAATCCCTCGGAATCAGCGTGATTAAACGTGTCGGCAGCATCGTAAGTGGCAAGGCCATAGTCGTACAGACTCCAATCACTGCGACGACCAACGACAAAACAACGTCCTGGTTCACAACGAAGTCGAACTTCACCGGTCACATATTGCTGCGTGGAGTCAATGAATGCGTCAAGCGCGTTCTTCAACGGTGAGTACCACATTCCGTCGTACACAAGATCGGCGTAACGACCTTCGAGCCGTTGCTTTTCGTGCATTGTGTCGCGCTCTAAGCAGAGTGCTTCTAAATCTTGATGAGCCAAGATGAGCGCTAAGGCGCCTGGCGCTTCGTACGTTTCGCGGCTCTTAATGCCGACGCGACGATTCTCGACCATATCGAGTCGACCCCAGCCATAGGCGCCCACGATCTCGTTCATCTCGACGATAAGCGAAGCGAGAGTCATCTTCTTTCCGTCCAATGAAACCGGAACGCCCTTTTCGAAACCAATGGTGATCTCACGCGCTTCGGAGGCACGCATTGTGGTCATTGACCAGACACCTTCAGGCGGGCGAGCCCACGGATCTTCCATTTCACCGCATTCAATGGCACGGCCGTACAAGTTGTCGTCGATGGAATACAACTTTTCTTTGGTGGCCAACACGGGAATGTCATGCTTGGCGGCGTAGTCAATGGACATCTCACGTGTCATTCCCCAGTTACGCACAGGCGCCAATATCTCCAAATCTGGCGCCAACGCGCGCGTCGAAACTTCGAAACGCACTTGATCATTTCCTTTACCGGTGCAGCCATGGGCAACCGCATCAGCACCGTGGGCGCGCGCCGCCGCCACCAGATGGCGAACAATTACTGGTCGCGAAAGCGCTGAGACAAGTGGATACTTCCCTTCGTACAGCGCATTGGCCTTTAGTGACGGTGCCAAGAAGTCATCAGCAAACTCCTCCTGACAATCAACCACGATCGCTTCAATCGCTCCGGCAGCAAAAGCCTTTGCTTGTAAACCTTCCCAATCGCCTTCCTGCCCGAGATTGCAAGCAACGGTGATGACTTCAACACCGTAATTTTCAATCATCCAGCGCACGGCGACTGAGGTGTCGAGTCCACCGCTATAGGCAAGAACCACCCGTCGTGCATTTGTCTTGTTTGAATTTGTCGACATAGTTACTCCAGTGTTTTCAAGAACTTGTGTTTGCGTGGCATGACGTCGTTACTTCGACGGCAAACCAGCCATTTCCGTTAATTTCGCCGCGACTTTCTCGGCACCAATTTCGGCGCGCGCCACAATGAAAATTGTGTCATCTCCCGCCACCGTACCGAGGATGTCGTCGAGACGAGCGCGATCTAAGGCCGAAGCCACAACATGGGCAGATCCCGGCGGCGTATGCACGACCACCATGTTGAGTGAATACTCCACTTCGACAACCCAATCACTTACGACACGGCGCAAGTGATCTTCGGGAACGCGCGGCGCTTTCGGCGTTTCCGGCAGGGCATAACTTGACTCACCACCACCAAGGCGAATCTTGATTGCGCCAAGTTCTTCAAGATCACGCGAAAGGGTGGCTTGGGTTGGACTATCGCCCGACTCTTTTTTCAACAATTCGATTAGGCGTTCTTGCGATGTCACCACATTCGATTCGATGATTCGAGCAATGAGGTGTTGACGCTGCGTCTTTCCTAATTTTTGTTTTTCTTCGCTCATTGGTTCTCCATAAGCCATGCCATAACGCCGCGAGCGGTATGCATGCGATTTTCTGCTTCCGGCCAAACTCGACTTTGTGGCCCGTCAATAACTGCAGCCGAAACTTCTTCGCCGCGATGCGCCGGCAAACAATGAAGGAATATTGCGTTCGGTTTGGCCGCTGCCATCACTTCGCTATCAACGGTGTAGGCCGCAAATGCAGATCGACGGATATCGGCTTCATGTTCATCTCCCATGGACGTCCACACATCAGTAACCACGGCATCGGCGTTGGCTACTGCTGCAAACGGATCTTCATGATGCTCAAGTTGGCAACCGGCATTAAGGATGCGTTGTTTGTCATCTTGATCGAAGTCGTATCCCAAAGGCGTGGCATAAGAAAACTGCATTTTCAGTAACCCACAACTAATTGCGAGCGACCGCGCCACGTTGTTGGCATCACCAACAAAGGCAACTTTCTTACCTGCGAGGCCTTCGATTCCGCCCCATTCACTGGCCATCGTTAAAACATCGGCCAAGGCCTGTAGTGGATGGGCTTTATCAGAAAGCATGTTGATGACCGGCACATCGCTAACAGCCGCCATCCGTTCAAGTTTCGTGTGGTCGAACACCCGCGCCGCGATTATGGCGTGATAACCGGCCAACGTGCGCGCCACATCCTCGGTGGTCTCGCGCACATCGAGGCCAACTTCATCGGGACGAATGGTGAGCGGATGACCGCCCAATTGCACTACCGCCATTTCCATGGAATTTCTGGTCCGGGCAGAAGGTTTTTCAAAAAGGAGCGCCACTCCTTTTCCGTCGAGCACGCGCGGCACACTCAACGTGGACAACCGGAGAACATCTTTAAGTTCATCAGTAGTTAAATCATCAATTTCAAAAAGATGCCTCATGACATTTCTCCTTGCAGGACTGACTGCAGGATCGCCACCGCAGACTCAATTTCCTCGTCAGAAACAATGAGCGGAGGTGCTAACCGCAACGCAGTGGCCGAGACGGCATTCACGATCAATCCATTTTCTAAAAGTTTCGCCGCAACTGCTTTGGCATCGAATGTTTCTTCTAATTGAACGGCCAATAGCAAACCCAAGCCGCGCACTTCTACAACTCCCTCGAGTTGTGCGCAGGCAGCCTTTAGTTTCGCTCCCGCGTGCTCGGCCTTTTGGGGCGCGCCGATCCGCTCCATGATGTTGAGAGTGGCCAGCGCCGCCGACGTTGCCAATGGTTGACCGCCGTAAGTCGTGCCGTGTTCACCCGGCGAGAAAGCGGCGGCGACATCTTTTTTGGCCCAGCACGCGCCGATGGGCATTCCGTTACCGAGTGCTTTCGCCATCGTGATGACATCGGGCTCAACACCAAAGTGTTGGAAACCGAACCATTCACCGGTGCGACCGAGACCGGTCTGCACTTCGTCAACCATCAACAACACACCGCGCTCATCACAAAGACGACGCACACCTTCGAAGAACGCAGCCGAGGCAGGATTCACTCCGCCTTCGCCTTGAATTGGCTCAAGCAAAACGGCGGCCACCGTTCCGTCGATGGCGCGATCCATCTCTTCAAGATCGTTGAAAGGCACATGACGAAAACCTTCGGGTAACGGCTGAAAACCTTCCCACTTCGCTGGTTGGCCAGTGGCCGCCAGTGCCGCCAACGTCCGACCATGAAACGAACCGAACGCGCTGACAATGTTGTAACGACCGTGTCCACCAAATTTGCGCGCCAACTTAATGGCACACTCATTGGCCTCGGCACCGGAATTGGCAAAGAACACTTGGCCGCCGCCAC
>JBEGMF010000029.1:0-6815 GCA_041183205.1 Actinomycetota bacterium
CCACCCTTGAGCCAGGACGTCAGACCGGTTCAACGTTTAAGACGTTCGTGTTGTTAACGGCGCTTGAACAAGGCGCGATTCCGTCTGACACCGTTGGCGGTGGTGGTTCATGGGCCAATCCGGGCAGCACGCCGAACCCCTACACAATCACTGGTGGCGGTGGAACGCTTACCGGTGTTACCGCAGCATCATCAAACGGTGCGTTTGTGCGTATGGGGCAAACCGTTGGTCTCGACAACGTCGTCAATCTCGCACAACGACTTGGTGTCACATCGCAATTTGATGCTCGGGCAAAATCAATGCCGCTTGGCGTTTTTGATGTCACGCCCATGGAAATGGCCTCCGCCTACAGCGCAATCCCAAATGGCGGTGTGCGGATGCTTCCGTATTTCATCGAACGCGTTGAAGACAGCGACGGCAATTTAATTTGGGAACGTGCGCCCAGTTCAATCCGTGGTGTTACCAACCGAACTGCTTGTTATGCCACCGAAATTTTGGCCAACAATGTTGTTGGTGGAACGGGTACGAACGCTCGCCTGAATGGATTGGCCTCCGCCGGTAAAACGGGAACCACGGAAAGCAACTCAAATACATGGTTTGTTGGTTTCACTCCGTACATCACCACTGCGGTGTGGATGGGCATTCCCGGTGGAAACATTCCGATGGGCAATCTCGCCGGTCGTGAGCAGTTCGGTGGTTTATGGCCCGCCACGATTTGGAGAAACATCAATCAACCATGGGTTGATCAAATACGTCCGCTTAATCCTGGTTGGCCGACGTGTCCACGTGCCGAACGTGAAGGTAGGCCGCTTTCCGGTGCCGGCGATCCATATGGTGTTTTGAATGGTGGGCAGTTGCCTGAAGAGCCGGATCCGGCAACGACCTCGACGACAACGTCGTCAACCACCAGTTCGACAACCACCACCGTGACGCCGCGTCCAACGGTTCCATCAACGACGACCACCGCGCCGCCTACGTCGACCACAACGGCCCCCATAACAGGCCAGTAAAGGTCATGTGAGTCCCACGCTCATTGGTACGGCCAGTGATGCGACAAGGGGCTCAACTTAGGGAATGCTGTAGGAATGGATTCGCTTACGGCGCTACTCGAACTTCAAGAGCATGACACCGGTAGCGATCAACTTATTTACCGTCGAGCGCATCTCGCTGAGCGTGAACAAATCGTGCAAGCAGAGACTGCGATTGCGCAACTCGAAACGGAGAGCGCTCCCGAGCGCGCCGCGCAACATGAAATTCAACTAGAGCAACGTCGTCTCGAAGATGAAATTGCATTGCTCAGCGAAAAGATCGAATCCGTAACGAAGCATCTTTACGGTGACAACATCACCTCGCCAAAAGAAGCGCAGGCATTGCAGGCTGATATCGAATCGTTGCAGCGGCATAAAAATGACTTAGAAGAGAATGTTCTCGATTGCATGGAACGTATCGAGCCGCTCGATTCCCAATTGGCTGATGTTGCACAACAAATCGAAGCGCTTCAAAAACAACGGGATGAAGCCGCACAAAGTTTGGCGAAAGCCGAAACTGAAATTGACAACGAATTGGCTACGCGAAATGAAAAGCGCCAGTCATTACTGGCTCCCGTGGCGCCCGAATTATTGAGTGAATACGAGCGCCGACGGTCATCGTTGGGTGGGGTAGTGGTCGCGCAACTCAAAGGATCAGTTTGCGCTGGCTGCCATTTATCGCTGGCCCCGGCTGAAGTTGACAAAATTCGCAAAGAGTCGGCCGCATCGTTGGCCGAATGCCCCGATTGTGGACGCATACTTATTCCATGATCTTTTGGTTTGCGGGCGTCAGTTTTGTGGTGATTTGGTGGGTCTTTAAAAGTCCCGCTCTTGATTACCGAATGATCATGTTGGGATCAATCCTTCCCGTTGGTGATGCCATCTTTGGTGGACCACGCCTATTGCATACGTTGATCGCCGCGGTGGCGTTGTTGGCCATTGTCATGTTGGCAACGCAAAAGCGTCGATTGGTGCGCCGACGTTGGATTGGTATCCCCATCGGCATGCTTATGCATTTAGTGCTGGATGGAATTTGGGCGCGGCCAGAAAATTTTTGGTGGCCGTTTTTTGGTTTCGATTTCGGTACCGATGGTCTGCCCGAATTCGGCCATGGCTTTGCCGTAACTGCATTAATGGAACTCGTTGGCATCGCTTGTTTTGTTTGGGCTTGGAAAGCGTTTCAATTTTCCGATCCGCAAGTACGCAACAAATTTCTACGTACCGGACAACTTTCCCGTACCGTCGCGCAACCGCCGACTTGTTAGGACGTCACGTGCTCTATTTGATTCGACATGGTCGCACCGATCACAACGCTTCTGGGCTGTTGCTCGGTCATCTCGATCCTGAACTGGATGAAAAAGGACGTCAACAAGCCGAAGCGGTGGCAAAAGCGCTGCCGAATGTTGATCGCATTATTTCCAGTCCATTGCGACGGGCGCAGCAAACGGCAGAAGCAATTGCGCGACAAGCGAATATTGGAATTGAAATCGATGAGCGCTGGATTGAATTGAATTACGGCGATTACGACGGTGTTCCTCTCGGGTCGCTCGAGCCAGAACTTTGGCAAAAGTGGCGAACTGATCTCGATTTTCGTCCGCCGAATGGCGAAAGTATGCGCGAATTAGCAAAGCGCATCGACGGTGCCATGCAATCGTTAGCGGTTTACCAAAATGATCCGTCAATCTCAACCGCTGTTGTCACCCATGTATCGCCGCTCAAATCGGCCGTGTGTTGGTCGATGGGTGTGGATGATTTAGTGGCCTGGCGTCTTTGGGTTACGAACGCATCAATCACTGTGGTTGATCTCACCAAACATGGCGCCGTTGTGCGCACATTTAACGACACGTCGCATTTAGGCGAACTTCATTCGTGAAGTGTTGGTGAGTCGCTCTGTAAGCGGGATTCTGTCCAGCGCCTCCCGACGCTTAGGTGACCATCCATCTATGCGACCTACCAGCGAGTGTTAAACCTTTCGGTCCAACGGACGGGCCGTCCATCTCGACGCTCGGTCTTGCTCCGAGTGGGGTTTACCTAGCCGCTCAAATCACTTTGAACGCTGGTGCGCTCTTACCGCACCGTTTCACCCTTACCTGTGCCCGAAGGCCATCGGCGGTTTACTTTCTGTTGCACTTTCCTGCGGATCGCTCCGACTGGCCGTTAACCAGCACTCTGCCCTTTGGAGTCCCGACTTTCCTCGAACCGGTCATGCCGGCCCGCGGTCACCCGAGCAACTCACCAACAACAACAGTTTGCCATTGGGAATGTTGTTTTCCTAATGGAATTTTTTCCTTAGAAATCAAAGGCAGAAAGTTCGGGATACCAACTTGATGCTCGCTCAACGGCGCGTTGCCATTGTTGGCGATCGAGTTGGCCGTTGGGCTCAACAATCGTTTTGGGTTGCCAAAGCGATGCAATGTCATCAAGCGAAGACCACGTGTGATCGGCCACGCCCGCCAAGAAACCAGCGCCGCGTGCCGTTGCTTCAAGTACCGGTGATACTTCAACAACTTTCGTCGTTGTATTCGCCAGTGCTTGTACAAAGGTGGGATTGGCGCTCATTCCGCCATCGACACGTAAACGTTCTATTTGTAATGACGAATCTTTTTCGGCCGCTTCAACAAGATCAGCACCGCGTTGAGCAATGCCTTCTAATACGGCGCGCACCATATGTGCTCGTGACGTTCCACGAGTGATGCCAAAGAACGCGCCGCGTGCTCCGTAATCCCATTGCGGTGTGCCTAAACCTAAAAGTGCAGGAACAAACACGACACCATCGGTTTGTTCGCATTGACTTGCGATCTCATGTGATTGCGCGACCGAGTCAATGAGTTGCAGATCATCACGCAACCACGTCACAGCGGTGCCGGCCGACAACATGATTGCTTCGATGCCCCAGGTGATGGAGTTTCCAATTTGCCAGGTGGCAATGGGGAATGTTCCGTTTGGTCCGCGGTGCGAAAACGCCGGTGGTTCATCGCCGAGAACCATGTCGAACATGCCGCCGGTGCCGAAGGTAATTTTCGCCGCACCGCGAGTCACGCAACTTTGACCCACTAAAGACGCTTGTTGATCACCGGCAATTGAACGAATCATCGGCGCGCCAGTTAATGCGGTTGCCGGAGCAATATCGCCACTCGATGGCACGATTTTTGGGTACGCCGTTAAAGGCAGCGACAACGCATAAGCGATCTCGGCATTCCATGTTCCGTTGGCAGAAAATAAACCGGTAACACCGGCGTTTGTGGGGTCGGTGACATGGGCTTCACCTTGGGTGAGATTCCAAATAAGCCATGTATCGACGGTGCCAAAACAGAGATCCATTTTTCGTTCGGGATCAACGAGGTCCCATAAATGTTTCGCTTTTGTGGCTGTTTGGTTAGGCGCAAAAGCAAAACCATCGGCTTGGAAAACTAGACAGTCACCCAAAGTGCGTAAGTCTTGCCAACCCAAGCCGGGGCCAACAGGCTGACCGGTTGCGCGGTCCCACACGATTGTTGACGCGCGTTGATTAGTAACACCAACACTTTGAATCCCATTTACATTCGCGATGGCGTTTTGAGCCAAGGCCATCGTGACATCGCGCATTTTCGCGGCATCGAATTCAACTAAACCATCGGCCGGTGATTGGGGGAGCAGTTCTTCTCGAACTTCGTGCACCAATGTTCCGTCGCCATTCATGACGGCGGCTCTCACACTTGAGGTGCCGATATCAAGAATGAGGATCATGCTGATTTACCTTTTTGGGCGAGGGCCACATAGGCGCCCATAATGCCGAGCGAAGCAAAAAGTAATGCGAACCCAATGACCCCGATGGGGTTAGGCACCGAAGCCGAGGCAATCGAAAAAACAATTTGTGCGCCTAAGAATGTAATTACGCCAGCACCCGCGCCATGCGGAACGGCATGCGACGTGGCGACGCGACCAGCACCGAATCCGGCGAGGGCACCAGCGAAAAAAATCACGCCCAACATCACTAGCGACATGAATGAATCTTCGAAGATAGTGCGCTGCAAAATGGCGGCGGGAAGGGCGAAGAAAAGCCCACTAATTGCGCCATAAGCCAACGTTGATTTATCAAACATGCTTATCTCCGCCGAGAGGTACAGGGCCGAAACGTGAACTAAATCCCATTTTGCCCGGATTGAGAATTCCTTGTGGATCAAGTGCGTTGCGAATGTCGTTCAATGTCGTCATCGCGTTTGAACCTAAGGCTTCGTTCATGAAGCGCGCTCGATTCATGCCAATGCCGTGATGATGGCTAAGCGATGCTCCAACCGATAGCGCTGTGCGGGTGCCGGCATCCCAAATTTGGGTGTACAACTCATCAGAGGCTTCGGCAGCGGCGAAAGTGAAATATAAACAAGCGCCATCGGGATAGGAATGCGAAAGGTGAGCCGTGCAGGTAAGCACTTTCGGAATGGAAGAAATGGCGGCCACAACTTTTTCGTAGACCTCATTTGTTTTCGACCACGGAATTGTGATTTCCATCGTGTCGACTAAATAGCCACGCGAGATCAATGCTTCAAGCGCGCTGACGTCATTGCGATGCGAAAGCCAACGATCAACCAGTTCGCTTCCGATGGCTGTTGCTTGCGCGCATTCTTGTTCGGTGATTCGTTGCGCGGCGGCAACCGTTTCCGGGTCACCTTCGTCATAGGCCAACAACACCGCCACATCACCGGTTTGCCAATTGCGATTGGCTTCGGCCGCGTCATAAAGACGCAGTGCCGCTGGTTCGAGACCACGGCGCGAAATTCGACGGCAGGCGTCAACTGCCGCAGCGAATGTTGGGAATGTCCATGCGGCGCTGAAATTGGCACTTGGCACCGGGAATGCTCGCAACCGGGCCGACGTGATGATGCCCAAAGTTCCTTCCGAACCAACAAATAACTGATTGAGATCAGGTCCAGTGGATTGACGGGCGTTGCCGCCGGTCACCAGCAATTCGCCATTGGCCCGCACCACGTCAAGGCCAATCACTATGTCGGAAATTGTTCCATATCGATTTGAAAACTGACCGGCGCCGCGATGAGCAAGCCAACCGCCGACAGTTGAAAGTGCAACCGATTGCGGCCAATGGCCAATTGTTAAACCGTAGGAGCTTTGTAATTCTTCTTCGAGATCGTTTCCGAATGTTCCCGCCCAAACATCAACGATTCCGGATTCAACATCAACGCTGCGGATACCGCGCAGTTGCGTAAGTGAAAGCACGACGCCGCCATAAAGAGGAATCGAACCGCCAACAACGCCACTGCGACCACCAGCTGCCGTTACCGGAATGGTGTGGGTCGAACAAAGCCGCATGATTTCTTGAACTTGTTGTTGTGTTTTCGGAGTCACCACAACACTGGCCAGCGCACCGACCTGGTTATCTTTCGCCCATGTCATGGCCAACGGCCACCAATCGCGACTGTGCTCGGCAAGTTGCGCTCGTTCGGTAGCGATATCGGCACCAGTTGCATGAAGAGCCGACAAAAATTCGTCGCTCAATGTCACCGGAGTTGTTGCGAAATGTTGAGTTGCACTTTCGGCATTCAACGCAATGGGCGGCGTTGGCTGTGTGTTCATTGCACCAGTTCAATTGGTTGGCGCTCGAGTTCGATTGAACTGCGGTAGTCGCGCACTTGTTGTTGAATTTCGTCTTCGGACCAATTCAATTCGGGGGCAATGAGTCGGGCCACGGTTTCGGCCTCAGCGGCCGAACTTTCCGCCAATTGCAATCGAGCTCGTGTGCGTCGCGACAGAACGTCATCGAGGGTGGTGGCCATTTCGTTGCGCACGGCATAG
>JBEGMF010000030.1:0-4339 GCA_041183205.1 Actinomycetota bacterium
ACGATCCACGGAACAACTTCATCAAGCAATTGATCAAGTGTTGTTGTCGCTTCAAAATTCAACATGCGTTTGGCTTTTTCTACACTTGGAACACGACGTTGCACGTCATAATCAAATGAGGGATCGCTGACATACGTGAAAGGTTTTTCACCATTTATGCGTCGCCAAATTGCTTCCGCAAGTTCTAAAACACTTGTTGATTCACTTGTCGAAAGATTGAAATCTTCATTGAGGGCTTGATCGCTTTCCATTGCCATCACAATTCCGCGCGCTAAATCGCCGCCGTAGGTGTAATGACGAATTTGTGATCCATCACCGAGAATATGAAGCGGATCTTGGCCTTTGACGATTTTTTGCACAAGGTCCGGAACAACATGCGACATGGCCAATTTCACATTGCCAGAAAGAACTTCGATCTCGCCTTGAGCCCGCATTTCGCCGATGCCCACGCAGTTAAAAGGGCGAACAATGGTGTAGGGAAGTTTGTATTGGTCCCATGCAGCCCGGGCGTAATACTCCACCGCCAATTTTTGGAACCCATATGACGACATAGGCGGCGGAACTTTCAGTTCGTCACCTTCAACGCTCGGCCAATGTGTTGTGGACTCAAACACCATTGACGAACTCATATACGTAACTTTTTGCAGACGACCATTTTTATGAGCGTCGATGGCGGCATCACACGAAGACGCCATGATGCGTTCGTTCGTCGCGAGCAGATCGTAGGCGTAGGTATGGAAATACGAAATGCCACCAATAAGCGCAGCGCCGGCAATGAAATGATCGCAATCGGCGAGAAGTTCTTTCATTAAGTCGACATCACAAACATCGCCCACTACCAACTTGTAATTGGGATGAGTGTCATAACTCTTGGCGATGGGGCCGTATTTCGAATGATTGTCGACGCCCACGACGTCATAACCCTTGGCCAACAATTCCTCGACGACATAACCGCCAATAAAGCCTGATGAACCGGTAACAAGAACTTTCATTTACATGCACTCCTCAAAAATGGTGTTGTCAGGCTGGGTTGGAAAGAAATTTTCGGCGACCAAATGCATACCGATACCAATGCAAGTACGTCGGTAACCATTTGATGACCTTGAAATTGGACTTCCCTACTGTTCGATCGAGCCAAATAGTAGGAATTTCCGCTACGGGGAAACGATAGCGACGAGCTTTCGCCACAAGTTCGATACCAATTTCAAAACCAAGATCACTTTCCATACCAACTTGGTTGATGAATTGACGGGAATAGGCCTTGAACGAATTCGTGGCATCACGTGTTCCCACACGAGCAAAGTAATAGAGCGAAAGTCCTGCGAGCCGCGAAGTAAGGCCCTTGAGGAATGGGCCACCAACTTGCTGGCCGCCACGGGCGTAACGGCTGGCAGCCGCCACCGCCACTCCCCGCTCAACTAAGCGAGTGAGGATGTCGATCTGAAATGGGTCATCGCAACCATCAGCCATTGTCACGACCACTACGGGCGAGGACGCATTGTCAATGCCATAACGAATGGCTTTACCTGGACCCCGTCCATACGTATTTATTGCGACACGAAATCGAGAATCAACTGCCGCCATTTTTTCCACGTAAGGAACACTGGAATCCTCAGGACTGTCAACAACAACCAGCACTTCACATGGCAATGAAACGGCCTCGCCTAATCGTTGCAAAACAGGCGTGATTGCTTCGCCTTCTTCATAGGCAGGAATAACAATCGAGACTCGCGTCATGCCAACACACCATGTCCGAGCAAATTCCAGACATCGATAACTGGTTGGCGTGGCTTTAACGAGGCATAGGCGGAATGAGGTGCGCCGATTACAAGCACGTCAGCGCGTTCTAGAACTTCCTCAAGCGGCAACAAATTGGGATCTGATTTCACGAACGGATCGGTACAGAGAACTTCTTTTGATCGGTAGCGAAGAACGCGGCGCAACTTATAAGAAAGGCTTGAGCGCACATCATCGCTTTCCGCTTTAAACGACATGCCCAAAATTCCGACAGTCATTTTTTTCAGGTCGAATCGCTGACCCATGCGCTCTACTAAATATGCGGGGAGACCTTCATTCACCATCATGCTGGCATGGCCTAAGAAAAAGTTGTTGTTATTGAACGCGGCTAGTTGCATTGTGTCTTTGAATAGACATGGGCCGGCGGCAAAACCGGCACCGGGAAGATCGTTAGCTCGCGGATAATCAAACGTAATGGCATGGCGAACCTTTTCGTAATCAATGCCATTTTCGTTTGCGATCATGTAGAACTGATTTGCGGCGGCGAACTTGATATAGCGCCAGGTATTAGTGAACAACTTGGCGAGTTCCGCTTCTTCAGGCGTGGCGACGACAATTGACTTCGTAAGCAACGAAAACAATTCCGACGCCCGCTGAATGGCGACATCATTTCGACCGGAAACGATTTGCGGCAATGAATACAACTCAACCAAGGCTTGGCCTTCAGCAATTCGTTCCGGACAAAACACCACATCAAGTTGCAAGCCATGAGCTTCGAGACGCTCTTCGACCAGTTTGGTGACACCCGGATAGATAGTTGAACGCAGAACTAAGAGTTGTTCATTGCGCAAATGCGGAACCAACGCTTCAACTGCATCGGGTACGGCTTGAGTGTCGGGATTGAGATGCTCATCAACCGGCGTGCCCACCACGACAATGACGACATCCGCGTTCCGCACACAGGTCGCATCATCCGAGGCGATCAGTTTCCTTTCCGCAATTACTTTTTCCAAAAGTCGAGGCGCATTTGGTTCGTCAAAAGGCATTTCGCCGCGATTCACCATCTCGACAGCGCGGGGATTGATATCGAATGCGGTGACATCAACACCAGCGTCGGCAAATGCCAATGCGAGCGGAAGGCCAACATGACCACAACCGCCCACAACGCAAATACCGGAAAAATTCATATGGCCAACGCTAGCGCGGGCGGGTACACCACTATTTGCTAGCGACAGACCAAGTTAAGAACCGGATCACTGAACGACACCTTCCACGGCTTTCCAAACGAATCGGCGGGTGAACGGAACTCAATCACTCCAGCCGAGATTTCTCTCGGCGCCGCCCCGATTTCGCCCGCAGTCGCATAGCGGGAAATTCGTATTTGCTGGGTTGTGTTCGAAAGGACATAAACGGTTTGACCCGACGAAAATTCAATATTCACGGTTTCTGGCGGAATTGGTCGGCAATTTGACGCTGAATTATTTGTCGACGTGACAATAAGTAAATGATCGAAAAGCCGGTCTACGCCCGCCGCAATACTGTCGTTTCCGAACGATTTGGCTGACGTAACAATTTCAACCGATTCACGCGGATACGCCGGTGATGAATGCAAATCTCTTGTTGCGGCTAAATATTCGCCAACGGTTAATCCCGGTGCATGAACGGGATCGATTACAAAATTCGGATCGAGTTGATCGCCAATGGCATCGACAACGGCAAGTTCATAACTGATGCGCTCCCCTTCGTAACGAAGCCCACCGGCTCCATCGCGTAACAGTTGATTCGAGCGTTGCACGGTGACAATCGACAAAATTGCAATGAGCAGGGAAAGAGCGATCCGGATATTGCGTTTGTTCGGCCAAAGCGGAATGGCATCGAAAATTGTGAGCACAAGCAGAACAATTGAAATGTAAACGTAGCGACTTGCGCCAGGGATACTCAGTCCCGCTCGCGTCAGTGCGTTGAGAATCCAAAAACTAAGAACGAACACGGGCCAAACCAGCATTCGCCATGTTGCTTTTCTGCGCACAATCGCCAGAAGTACAACGGCTGTTACGACCGATAAACCGACCCAGCCAAAAAAGTTATTGACAGTAAGAAAATCGGACACCGCTGCTTGCCCTGATTCGCCAACATACGACGGCATCTTCGCAAGTTCTCCGATGTTTTGCCCGGAGCGACCATAGAAGAGATACCAAAACCCATAAAGAACAATGGCTGGCACAGGTACCCACCAAGTTTTTTGTCTCGATGCCGGAAGCCAACATAAAAGCGCAAAGGCACCAACACCCGGAATGCCAACACCCGAGCACAAAATTGCGGCGACACAAAAAATAGATGCAGCAATCAACCAGTTTCTCGATGCGCCGGCTTTACTGCGGTCGTAGGCGTCGACCGCTAAGAGCACAAACAACAGACTTCCCATTAAGCCGATTTGAAACGGCCAGAAAATGTTTTGCCATCCACCGCCCATCAGCGCCAACGCGTAAGCCACTGCACAGCCAACCAACCAATTCCAGCGACGCGCCACTAAAACTCCAGCAACGCCACAGACCGCTAGATGCACTGCTATTCCCATCAATCGATAAGGAACAAAGTGATC
>JBEGMF010000031.1:0-13775 GCA_041183205.1 Actinomycetota bacterium
ACAACGGTGACACCTGGCGAGGCAACGCGTTCGCCAACGCGCCCGCGAAATACTGATGCACCTTTTGAAACCAAATCGGCTTCTAAACCGTGGCCGCAAGCCTCATGGAACAAGACACCACCGCCACCACTTCCAATAACAACGGGCATTTGTCCACTCGGTGCGGGACGGGCCGACAACTTCGTTAACGCCCGCCCGGCAGCAATACGCGCCATTTCCTCAACGTCGTACATATCGAAAAGTTCGAAGCCAACGGTGTGACCAATGCTTTCGCGACCCGTTTGCATTCCGGTATCGCCCGCCGCCACACAACTAACTGCAAAAAATGTGCGGATGGTGTCGTCTTCGACAAAGACACCATCGGAATTAGCAATCAAAATATGTCGCGCCGCATCGCCATAGGAAACCGATACTTGCGAAATCGCTGAACCCGCAGCTCGCGCCGCTTCATTTGCTTGTAACAACAGTTCTACTTTTTTGGCCTTAGCAATTTCGGCGGGAATTTTCTCGATGGCATAACCGCGATTAGCCGTGCGACTTTGTAATGCCACCACATTGGTGCCGCCGGTTGAACCTTGTGCCGCGGCGGCTGCGGCGCGCGCTGCTTGTAAGAGCCCTTCTTCGGAAAGGTCAGCAGTATGAGCGAAACCCGTTGTTTCACCCGACACCACTCGAATACCCGCACCACGATCGCGACCGGATGTGAGTTCTTCAACGCGACCATCATCTAAAAGCGCCGATGAGTTGCGTCGATCTTCGGCAAAAACTTCGGCGAACTCTCCGCCGGTGCGCATTGCCTCGCCTAAAACTTTTTGTAATACCGATTGATCGATCACGTTGTTCCTTTCGGCGTTTGTACCGATGTGAATGCGAGTCAGCGTACCGTTGCCACAGTAAAGAAGGGTCCGAGCGCTTATAGCGGCAGGTTTCCTAGACTGAATAAATGACCGAGTCCCACGATCGCCGATCTGATGAAGGTCATCAGGACGAAAGTGGCGCGGATCGACACGAACCCGGTCTGGCCGAAATCGCGTCGGTCTCCGTAGAGGGCCTTATTGATGCGGTCGAAACCGCCGGTCAACGCCCCGAACGTCGGTACCGCTGGGTGCTCCCATTACGAATCGCCGTCAGTTTGGTCATGCTCGGAATCCTTTGGTGGCGTTTTCCGGATCTGCAATGGGGCGAACTCATTCCCGCATGGGATGCGAGCACAATCGCCTGGCTCTGCGCCGCCGCCGTTATGACAATCGCCGGAATCGCACTCTCGGCAGTTCGCTGGGATGTGGTGTTGCGGGCACTTGGCCTAAAGGAAAAATTAAGCACGCTGGTGCCGCTTTATTTCGCCGGTCAATTTGTTTCTAATGTTTTACCTTCGACAATTGGCGGAGACGTGTTACGTGTTTCGCGTTTATCGAAGAAAAACAATCAGCCAGCAACGACGTTCGCTTCAGTCGCATTAGAGCGATTGACCGGTTGGTTTGTCTTACCGCTGCTTACACTTTTTGGTCTCGCCATAAACCCCGGCCTACGTGAATTGGGACGCGCCACTGTTTTGGCATTAGCCGTCGCCGTCGTGACCCTTATTGCTCTCATTGCCGTGCTCTTTGCCGCCAATCATCCGCGTGTAGGTGGTCGCTTTGCTGATAGCGAAGGATGGCAGCGGTTTATCGCCGCTATTCACATTGGCATCACTCGCCTACGTCATCGCCCTTCATCAGCATTAGTCATCGGCGCGGTTGGCATCATCTATCAGATATCACTTTGTTTGGCTGCGCTGATGGTGGCGGCCGCACTGGGATTTCCATGGCTCGGCCTTACGGCATTGCTGGCGTTTTATCCGGCCGTATTAATTGTGCAAGTACTGCCCATTGGCATCGCTGGTTTGGGCGTGCGGGAAAGTGCTTTTGTATTGTTCTTAGTTCCCCTTGGTGTGCCCGCCGAAAAGGCCGTTGCACTCGGGCTGGTGTTGTATTTCCTCAATGCAATTGCCAGCCTTTTTGGCGCTCCCGTTTTCGCGGTCGGCGGCCGATCCGAGGCGTAATTCGGCTGATTGGGCGGAAATATCACTCAATTCCTTGCCGGTGGAGTAGGCACCGAATGTCGGCGGTAGCGTGGAGAACATAACCCCCACTAGGGCAATTTCTATTGAGAGACCATGATCCTCGAAACCATCCACTCACCATCTGACCTTCAAGGACTTTCAAACGACCAACTCAAACAGTTGGCCGATGAAATGCGCAGTGTCATCATCGACAAGGTCAATCAAAACGGTGGACATCTTGGTTCCAATTTGGGTGTTGTTGAATTAACGATTGCATTACATCGTGTTTTTGAATCGCCCAATGACATCATTCTTTGGGATACCGGTCATCAGGCGTACCCGCATAAGTTGCTCACGGGTCGCGCCGACCAATTCGATTCATTGCGTCAAGCCGGCGGGCTTTCGGGATACCCATCGCGCACCGAATCAGAACATGACTGGATTGAAAATTCACATGCTTCAACAATTTTGAGTTGGGCTTATGGACTTTCTGTCGCCAATGAATACGAGAAAAACAATCGCCGTATCGTCGCCGTAATTGGTGACGGTGCCATGACCGGCGGTATGGCATTTGAAGGTTTAAACAACTTGGGTCATGCCGGTCGCGATTGCATCATCATTTTGAATGACAACGGCCGTTCCTACGCGCCAACGGTTTCGCGCTTAGGCGAAAGTCTGGTGAAGATTCGTAACAATCCGGTTTATATGCGTCGCCAAGCGCGCTTGGAAAAACTTTTGGCTGACTTACCGGTTGTTGGTGGCATTGCCGGAAGAGGCTTAGAAGCTACAAAGGCCGCGATTCGTGAAATGTGGGAACCGCCTGCATTTTTCGAATCATTAGGTGTGCGATATGCCGGTCCTTTCGATGGACATGACATCGCCAGCCTCGAAGCCGCCTTACGCAATGCCGCGGCAATGCCCGGTGGTCCGCAAGTTATTCATGTGCTGACCCAAAAAGGTCGCGGTTATGGACCAGCCGAAAACGATCCCATTAAACGCTTGCATGACACATCCGAATCGAAACCGGGAAGTTTCACCGCGGCGTTTACCGAAGCGATTGTTGCCGAGGCCGAACGTAATCCCAAGATTTTTGCCATCACGGCGGCTATGCCGGATTCAACCGGCCTTTTACCATTCGCCGAAAAATTCCCTGAACGCATGATTGATGTCGGCATTGCCGAACAACACGCGGTGACATCTGCCGCCGGTATGGCCATGGGTGGGTTACGACCGATCGTTGCGGTGTATTCAACGTTTTTAACCCGTGCCATTGATCAAGTGAACCTTGATGTCGGATTGCATAACGAACCAGTGATCTTCTGTCTTGATCGTGCCGGCATTACTGGTGACGACGGACCTTCGCATCACGGTGTTCTTGACATGGTGCTGCTCTCCAAAGTTCCCAACATGACAATTTTGGCGCCGTCCTCGTACCAAGAAGTTGGCCAAATGCTTCACGATGCATTGGCAGTTACCGATGGACCGGTCGCGATTCGCTGGGCCAAGACCGCCGCTCGCCAAGCCGCTCCAAATGAAGTGGGCTCAGGATTAAAAGCGCGTCAGGTGCAATCGGGTGCGGAAATTTGTTTGTTAAGCGTGGGCAAGATGCTCGACGCGGCCGAAGAAGCGGCGAAGATTCTTGAACAAGACGGTCATTCCGTTTCGGTTTGGGATGTTCGCTGCGCTAAACCGCTTGATCCCGCAATGATCGCTGATGCCGCCAATCATCAATTAGTTCTCACCGTTGAAGACGGATTACGTAACGGTGGTATCGGTATGTCGATCGCCGATTCCGTGCATGCCATCAACCCTGGCGTACAAGTTTGCGTGCTTGGTATCCCTGATCAATACATCGCTCATGCCAAGCCCGATCAAATTTTGGCTGGCCTTGGTTTAGACGGTGCCGGCATTGCCACCACCGCTCGTACGGCATTGCGTTCTTCGGCCACGATCTAATCTCCCATCGTGACGGAAATTCAATCTCCTAACGAACTCTTTTCATTGAACGGTCGATGCGCGTTAGTAACCGGCGCGTCAAGCGGTATCGGAAAACGAATGGCGTTGGTGTTGGCCTCGGTCGGCGCACGTGTGGCAATCACCGCCCGACGCGCCGACGCCTTAGCCGAAATCGAAAAAGAAAGCGAAGGATTAGCGGGATCAATTCATGCGTTTCCTTGCGACCTCACAAACGAATCGGACCGTGCACAATTAATCAATGACGTGCAATCGATATTGGGGCCAATAGATGTTTTGGTGAACAACGCCGGTGCGGTAAATGCCGTGGCCATCGAAAACGAATCCCTCGAGATGTTTCATCGGATGGTCGAGTTGAATTTGGTGGCGCCGTGGCACTTAGCAAAACTCGTGGGCGAACAGATGGTGGAACGGCGAAGCGGTTCAATCATCAATATTGCGTCCATCCTCGGCGTGGTGGGCGCAACGCCGGCGAAAGATTCCGGCTATTCGGCTGCCAAAGGTGGACTGGTGAATCTCACCCGCGAATTGGCCTTGCAATGGGCGCGTAAAGGCGTGCGCGTGAATGCCATTTGTCCGGGTTGGTTTGCAACCGAAATGATTGATGATTTGTTGTCGACCGAAAATGGTCAGAACTTCATAACGACGAACACACCATTGGCGCGCGTGGGTGAAGTTCATGAACTTGATGGAGCATTACTGCTCTTGGCCTGCGATACCGGCAGTTTTATAACCGGTGCCATCGTGATGGTCGATGGCGGTTGGACCGCGCGCTAGTCAGAAACGCGGAAAGTTTCCTGCTTCTACGCGTATCAAAATGTCATAAATTTTAACTTTCGCGTTTCTTTCATGGCTTACTCTTTTCCCAGTCCCGACCGGAATTCGGGGTGCCACCCGTTTTCAATCAAGCGTTAAAAATCCGCAAAGATCCATTTATTGACACATTTACATACAGTGCATACTTCAAAATAAACCGCCGGTTTTACCCGGTCTTGGGTTATTTCAAAAGGAGACAGACAAATTGCTGTCACAACGTATTTCGGTGCACGCACTCACTATTACGCCATTCACTATTGACGGGCGTATCGACATAGCGGCGTTGCACGACCAAATTGATCGTCTAGCCAGTCATTCACTTTCGCTCTGGACGGGTTGTGGCGCGGGGATGGAAGGACTTGGCCAATCCGATCTCGATTCCCATCGCATTCTCGAACACACTGTTGAAGCCGCAAATGATCGCGTGGCCATTATTGCCATAGGAATTGAACCGTCCTTGCCGGAGGACATGACCGAATTCATGTTGGAGGCTTACAAATTGGGCGCAACCATGGCCCAGATTGAACCCCCTCGCCAACTACCAGGCGACGCAACATCGTTGGTCAATTACGAAAATTATTTGCGCATTGTTTTGGAATCCGTCGACGCGCCCTGTGCGGTCAATTTCGCTGCGAGCGCCGGACAACTTTTACAAGATCAATCATTGGCTCGGCTCATGCAAAGTTACGACCATCTCCGCATGATCAATTTCACCGAAACAGATTTTGAATCTCTGGTCGAAGTGTTGAGTCTGCGCGATGAAAAGTTTGATGTCATCGTAAGCAATCCCATCGATTCGCTCAGTGCCTTAGCACTTGGAGCACAAGGTTTTCGCTCATTGGAAGCGAATATTGCACCCACCACCTGTGCAGCAATTGCGCATGGATTTACCACCGAAGAGTTTGCGCAAGTAACGAACGCGTATGCCAATATCGCCGAACTTTCCCAATTAATTGCTAATGCCGGAGGCGTACGCGCCGTTAAAGGTGTAATGAGACGGCTCGGACTTCCGGGCGGTTATATGCGTTCACCTCACCTAGAAGCGAATGAACGTGATATCGACGCCATCATGAACTTCATCGACAAAAGCGATATTCCCAGTTGGGAAGGTTGGTAACTAAGCGTTTTCGGCCGCAGCTCGACGCGCCGCATCAGCGCGTAATTCACCCTTGGCCACTTTCGAACCCGAAGAACGCGGCAATTGCGGTAACACAATTAACTTCTCGGGGAACCATTCGCGCGACACACTGCGCGCACGCAAGTGTTCAACAATTGATTCGAGGGTGACGTCATTGTCGCCAATAGGTTCAACATAAAGACAAACACGTTCGCCAAAAACCGGATCGGGCCACGGCACTGCCGCCACCATTGCCACATCGGGATGAGTGGAAACTTCCGCTTCCACCGCGGCGGCGCTGATGTTTTTCCCACCACGAATGATGAAATCCGATGTTCGTCCAACGACGGAAAGCAATCGCTCACCATTGGGGCCATCGTGCAAACGCACAATGTCACCCATCAACATCCAACCATCGGACGTGAAAAGTTTTTGGTTGGCTTGTTCATCGCCCCAGTAGCCCAAAGCAATAGCCGGACCTAAACACGCCGGTTGACCTTCAGTGGCATCGGCCGGAAGTTGCTGCAGCGTTTCTGGATCATAAAGACGTACGTTCATTTCCGGGATGATTTCGCCGGCGGTGCGCAATCGTGTTTCACGATCGGTTGTCCATGACGTATGGCTAAGCGCACCGGTTTCATTTGAGCCGTAAAACTGCAACACCATGGCGCCCGTGGTTTGTTCAAATTCGGCGGCTCGTTCATAAGGAACTGCTTCCCCACCGGTGAACATTGATCGCAAAGATGAAAGATCGTGGTTTTCGTTTTTATTTGCGTTCAACAACATGATGAACTGCGTGCTGACACAACATAAAACCGTGACACGAAGTTGTTCGAGAAGTTCAAGTGCAATCTCGGCATCAAAGCGATCCATCACTACCGTGGGTGCACCCAAAATGGCGGGCGTGAAATGCGCGGTCCACAATCCGAATCCAAACGGTGCTGGCAATGCACCAAAAAAGATTTCGTCAGCGCCAAAGTTGCCGGCGGCCGCCGCCAACTTATGAAAATAAAACCAACGATTCTGCGTATGCATAACGCATTTCGGTAAACCCGTCGTGCCCGATGTGGAATTCAAAAGGAACAACTCGTCAGGATCGATTGGTTGTGCTGCGGTAGGAACCGTCGCCGCCTCGGCGCCGGCGTCAATAATTTCGCCGGTCGAGGAAACCAAAATATGACGCGTCAGTTTTGCGCCCAGTTCGGTAACCGCATTGCGAATCTCTTCGCTTTGTCGACCATATTGTTGATCGGTCGTAATGAGCGTTTCCGCGCCCGTCAATGTAAGTAAATGAGCAATCTCGCGATCGCCAGCGCGGGCACCAATTCCAACGCACACCATGCCGGCGCGCTCCAAACCAACATAAACCGCATGCACACCTGGTCCGTCCGGCATCATCACGGCCACCCGTGAACGCGACGGAATACCCGTGGCTAAAACAACTTCCGCAATTCGGTCAGCGGCGCGGTCGTAATCGCTCCATGTGAAGGTGTGCAGATTGCGTTCAACGGAAGTGTAAAACGCAACGGCATCAGGCTTTTCCTTCGCCCAACGGCGCACCATTGATCCCACTGTTTCGGTACCCCAAAAACCTTGGGATCGGTATGAGTCAGCAACGTTGGGATCAGTACGCATATCAGTTTGCCGAGCGTCGAGAAGCAGGAACCGCCCGTAAATCTGCCACTAATCGGTCGAGGATTGAAACCAATTCGCGTAATTCGCTTTCCGACCATTCGGAAAGTTGTTCGGCCATGATCTCATCGTTGGCTTCTTCGATACGACTATGAACTTTGCGACCGGCATCGGTAACAGCAATAACCGAGGCCCGACCATCAGCGGGATCTTGCGAACGTTCAACAAATCCTTCGATTTCTAGCGCTTGTACTTGACGAGTTAACGCCGCGGGATGCATTCGCACCGCATCAGCAAGGTCGCTCATGCGAATGGGACCGTCGTCAATAACTTTTCCTAAGACCGCCACCGCTGCGATTCCAATAGCCGTGCCAGCCCGCACGGCCAATAGCCGCTCAAGACGTTGCGAACCAGTGATGCGTCGCAATGCACCGAGTTCTTCGCGCAAACGTCGAAGAAGTTGTTCGTCATTTTTCGCCATAGTGAAATCCTTCAGTGGCGCGAGCAGGGCGGCCATGAGGGCCGCCCTGCCGAGCTCAACATTTACGTTGCCAAAGAGTGATTAGCCCAATGGGTTAAGCGATGAACCAACAGCCCACATTGCGTAGAACTGAGCGTTCGCACCGTATGCCTGTGCGATGGCCAACTTGGCACCACCAACTTGGTAATCACCCGCTAATCCACGCACTTGCGTTGCCGCTTCGGCGAATCGGATAAGACCCGATGCACCAATTGGATTCGATGACAACACGCCACCCGACATATTCACGGGGAATGCACCATCAAGTGCGGTTTCGCCGCTTTGTGTCATCTTCCAACCGTCACCCGGTGCGGCGATGTGATGTGCTTCCAACCACATCGGCTCATACCAAGAGAACGGAACGTATAACTCAGCGCAATCGATTTGTTCACGCGGATTGGTCACACCAATTTGGTTGTACAAATCGGTGGCGCAATCCATCGCCGCTTGCGGACGCACGGCATCGCGACCAGCGAATGTTGAAGGTTCGGAACGCATTGACGTACCCAACACCCACGCTGGTGGCTTCGATGCTTTCTTGCCACCTTCTTCGTCGGTGAAAATGATGGCGCAAGCACCATCAGATGACGGGCATGACTCCAAGAAGTGAAGCGGATCCCACATCATCGGTGATTCCTTCACCTTGTCGATGGTGATATCCGCCAACTTGAGATGCGAAACCGGATTCTTGGCACCGTTGAGACGGTCTTTAACCGCCACCATCCAACCAATATCTTCGGGAGCACCCGAGCGACGAATGTATGCACGAATGAACGGAGCGAACGCGCCACCCGCACCAATCGATGCACCTTTACCGCCGCCAAGAGCAAACTGCGCGTTGCCTTCTGATTGCTTTTCGAATGCAATCGACATCACACGCTTATGGCGACCGCCGCTAACCAAGTTGGCGCCCACAATGCCCGTTGAACCACCCACTGAACCAGCGGTGTGAACACGGAACATCGGCTTACCAACGGCGCCGAGAGCATCAGCCAAATACATTTCCGGCTTCATAACGCCTTCGAAAAGGTCAGGAGCTTTACCGAGCACAACGGCATCGATGTCGCTCCAATCCATATTGGCGTCAGCTAAAGCGCGGTATGCGGCTTCGCGCACTAAGCCAGCAATCGAAACATCTGCTCGCTTCTTCTTATGGTTGGTCTGGCCAACTCCGACTACTGCGACAGGTGTATGGCTCATTTGTCACCCTCCAGGACGCACACAATGTTTTGTTGCAAGCAAGGACCCGATGTTGCATGGGCCAGTGTTCGCTTCTTTCCGTTGTTCATGATTTGCTTGGCTGCTTCACCCACACGGGTCAGACCGGACACCATGACGGGATTCGCCACTAATGAACCACCCGACGGGTTGATTTCTGTTTTGTCCGACAAACCAAGGGCATCACGGATGATCAGTTCTTGGAATGAGAACGGTGCATAAATTTCAGCAACATCAATCGGAGCCTTATCAACACCGGCACCTTTAGCGGCCAGTTTGGTTGATTCCGAAACCGTGATGTCACGACGCATCGTGGGCAGATGTGCTTCGATGCGGTGATCGATACCGGTGATCCAGGCGGGATTTTCGCAAAGGTCATAAGCGCGCTTACCGCGAGCCAAGATGACCGCCGCACAACCATCAGATACCGGCGGAAGATCGTGCTTGCGCAGCGGATTACGAACATATTCTGCTGACAAAAGATCATCGACTGAATAGTCGCCCGTAACTTGCGCATTCGGGTTGGACTTTCCGCGTGCACGGTTTGCCGCAACAACTTCAGCAAAATCGCGCTCAGAAGCTTTACCCGAATCAAGCAACGCTCGAGCCTGCAACGCGGCCAATGACCACGGATCGGCACCGAGTGGTGTCAAGTAATACGGATCGAATTCGATCGTGTAAAGCGTTGACGGATCGGAGTTTGAGTTTTTACCCACACCCGCCGCCAATGCGATATCGAGATGGCCTTGCAGAAGTTCCACATAAGCCTCGTATAACGCCCAGGCGCCATCCATCTCCACATGCGATTCACGGATCGGCGGCCATGCGCCATAAGCGTCAACGTTTTGCACAAACGAGAACGCTTGACCCGACAAGTAATCGCATGATCCCGAGACAGTGAAGTCGACATCGCTCTTGGTGATACCGCATTGTGCGATGACGTCGTTTACTACTGGGAGCAACATTTCAGTTTCAGTATGTTGCGAGCGTCGTTCGGGCTTCATCTGTGCGAAGCCAACGATCGCAATGTCATTTTCGCTACGTGCCATTACATCATCCGTTCAATGAAGTTCTCGGCCGGTTCATCCGGCTCGCCAGTAGTTACCCAACCGCGAATACAGCCGCCGCCTGAACCGCGACCACGGTTATCAATATCGTCAACATTGCGTTCGCCTTCAGGAACCCATTCGCATTTCACGCGCATGCCGACACGAACTTCTGAAGCCGGCACGTCGAGAATTGATTGCTGAGCCATAACGGCGTCGGTTCCATCTAAAAGAATTGAACAACGCGCAAACGGTTCTGTTTCAGTTTGTCCGTGATATTGCACGGGAGTAATAACGGTGAAGTTAGTAACCACTCCGCTATCGGTTACGTCAATGAGATGCGATTCGTCCAACTCCACTGCGCAAACACAGCAAAGGCCGCGTGGACCAACATAAACACGCGTGCATGACGGACAACGCTGACCAATCAACTTTCCTTGCATCAATGAGTTCATCCACAAAATGGTTGAGGGTGATGCATTGTCGACGTAGTTGAGATCGCAGTAGGAATCCATTTCCGTAATCTCGAGTTCGGCCGGCGGTGTATACGGTTCACCTGCACCGGCACTCGGTGAAGGGTCAGACGCCGGAACGAAAGAAATAATGTCGTCGATGCGACCTTGGCAATCGCCGGGTGCTTTCAATCGAGCTTCAACACGCAAGCCCGCCTGCAATTGCGTTTCCGATTCAACTTCAACCATGTGAATCATGGGAGTGTCGGCGCCGTCCAATGTGATGAACGCAAACGCAAACGGTGTGTTGAGCGGATGGAGATGTGTGGGATTCGGAACCCATGTCCAAGTTGACACAGTTCCTTTCGGACCGACCTTCACATAGTCGGTTCCGGAATCGTCACCAGTGTTGGGGTCGTATTCGAGCGGCGGCGCAATGACGCGACCACCGGTGCGAACACCGATGATCTGGCCTTGTGCCAGCGCCGAAAAGAATGTGCTGAGTGTCGATCCCAGCGTTCGCGAGAACGGGAACGTGAGATTAAAGACGGACTCGTGCGTGTCAGTCATGTTCTCCCTTTCGGTGTTGGGAGCCTGACTTTAAATTAGTTGACGTTGCTGAGCAACTTCTCTGGCCAGATTTTTCCAGTCTTTTTTTGGGACGTTTCCGAGTTCAGTTCGAGGTCTCGCCGGCCTCGAGTTCCAGGTTCCAAGTACCACTGCCGACCTAAGTTGAGCGTCCATGACAGTTCAATTGCGACTGGCCACCATTGACGATCTTGACGACCTATTGGCGTGGGATCGAGACCCTGATGTCGCCTTTTCCGGTGGTGACGATGACTCCTACGACTGGGCCTTTGAAATCAATCGCTCGGTCAATTGGCAAGAAATTCTCATTGCCACAGAAAACCAGCGTCCAATTGGAGTGGTGGTTGTACTCAATGCTGCACAGGAAGAAAGTCACTACTGGGGAACCGACGTTGCGGCTGATACATGGGCGATCGATATTTGGATTGGAAGTAACGCCGATCGATCGAAAGGTTTTGGCACACAAATGATTGAGGCCGCGCTCGATCGATGTTTCAACCAACACCAGGCAATTACGGTGGTTATCGATCCTCTCATCGTCAACGAAAAAGCAATCAGGTTTTACCGTCGGATTGGATTTCACGAGGTCGGCATGCGCCGTTTCGGCGATGACGATTGTCTCGTTATGAAAATCACCCGAACCGAGCACCAGGACCGAATCGAAAATCGTCAAAACGACGGCGAAAAGTCAGCGCAATGATTTAGTAATAGGGAGTGGCGCCGGCGTCGTGATCGGTGACGTCGATGACTTCGACCACCTCAGGAATCGACTCCAAAATTGAGGCCGTGATGCCTTCCCGCAACGTGGCCGCACTCATGGCGCAACCTTGGCATCCCCCGCCCATGGAAACGAACACTGTTGTTTCTTCAACGCCCACCAACGTGGCAAAACCACCATGCGCCGCTAACGAGGGATTAATGACTTCGCGTAAGAGTTGATCAACCTTTTCGGCAATGTCGCCAGTAAGCACGATGTCGCGGCCCGCAAGCGGATTGGGACGATTTGGATTGCGAATAACTAAACCGGATTGACCCGGGTTACGAGGTAAATCCAAGGTGGCGCCGCGCATATTTTCGATTGAGTTGGCGGCAACAACCACCGACAGTCCGCCCTGCACAGAAATATCGTCTTCGGCTTCCAGTTTGGAAATTTCTTCGAAGGCAAGGTCGTAGGCGTACTCCGCTCCGGATGTACCCGTGATTTCAACGCGCAAGGCCAACGAACCGGGATCAGGTTCGCCGTCACGAATTTCCAAAATACGAGCGATCGCTTCTTCGGTAACGGCAAGGACGTAGGTGGATTCAGGCGCAGTAGTCATGACCCGCTCATCGTATCGTCGCCGCCCCAAAACCCACTATCGAGACCATGCGGGATCTGGCCCTAGCCTAAGAAAGTGATTTGTCTCGACGCACAACATCTTTCAGCTGCGCGGCCAGGAAAACAGTTGTTCGCCGATCTTTCCATCACTATTTCAACGGGTGATCGCGTCGGCATCGTCGGATTGAACGGCTGCGGCAAATCAACACTGCTCTCAATGTTGGCTGGGAAGCGTGAACCGGATGGTGGTGAGATCCGACGCGGAAAAGATGTACGGATCGCCATGCTGGAACAAAATCCGCAACTGCCCGACACCACTGTTTTAGAAGCAGTGCAACAAGTGGCTGAACAACCTTGGGAAGCAGCGGCGGTTTTAGAAAAACTGGGCATGGGTGCATTAACTGATCGCAAGATCAATTCCCTCTCTGGCGGACAAGCCAAACGCGTTTCGTTAGCGGCGGCTTTGGTCACCGAATGTGACGTGTTAATTCTCGACGAACCCACCAACCATTTAGATATCGATGCCATTGCTTGGCTTGAAAATCGATTAGCCAATTTTCGCGGCGCGCTTATTTTGGTAACGCATGATCGTCATGTGCTTGATGCCTTAACGAATAAAATTGTTGAACTCGACCGCGGCAAATCGTTTGTTCATGAAGGCGGTTACGACAGTTATCTCGAAGCAAAAGCGGATCGAGAAGAAAAAGCAGCCTCGGCAGAAGCAACTAGGCGGAACTTAGCCCGCAAAGAATTGGCGTGGTTACGGCGCGGTGCACCAGCGCGCACATCCAAACCGAAAGCGCGCATCGATGCGGCAGTGACATTGATTGAGACACGCGCCGAACCACCAGCGCGTCAGGGAATTCCCGACTTATGGTTTGGCACGCCGCGCCTTGGCGACAAAGTCATTGAACTAAACGATGTTTCTGTTGGCTATTCGCCCCAACATCCCTTATTTGAAGGATTGCAATTACAACTTGATCCGCGTGAGCGTTTAGGAATTGTCGGACCAAACGGTGTTGGAAAGTCAACGTTGCTTGATGTCATTGCGGG
>JBEGMF010000032.1:0-11647 GCA_041183205.1 Actinomycetota bacterium
ACCGGATGGCGGGCCACTTGATGACGTAGGCCGCCTGCTTCCGGAGTGGCCGCTCCCCCATGAGCGAAAAAGATTCCGGGAAAACGGTGATTCACCACCAGTCGACGATCAAGAGTTCGCGCAGCCAACGGAGCGGGCGCATTGATGGTGTCTTGTATGAGGTCAACAAAATTGTCGGCAACTTGGTTCCATGAATAGTGCTGCGACGCGCGCTGGAGAGATGCTGTCATTGCTTTCGTTGCTTCAGGATCAGAAAGTAATGATTCGATTTTTGCGACTGTGTCGTCAACGTCGAATTCGTCAATTGTTGGGATGTCGACGGGTAGAACTTCATCAAGTGAACCCTGACGAGTGGCCAACGTAGGAGTTCCAAAGTTCGCCGCTTCTAGCGGAATAATTCCAAACCCCTCGACGGTCGATGGATAAAGAACCAACGATGCTTGACGCAAAAGTTGTCGTCGTTGCTCCTCACTTACAGAACCAAGATCAACGATTGCGTTTGCAATTTCGGGATTGGTCGCAATTAACGACTGTTCACGCGTAACACTTGTACCCGAAATAGGTGTTGGACCTGCCAACTTCAGTTCGCCATTAAACCCGCGCTCACGCAGCCGCATGAACACCTCGATGGCGAAATCGCGACTCTTATGCAAAAAGGGTTGTCCGAAAAACAAAAGGAAAGGAGTAGCGGGAGGTTCTGAACTTTCGAAATTTGTTTCCTCAGTTGTCGCCGCTGCACCTACTACTCGGCTCGGCACCGCCGACGAAAGCAATCCTTTTGCTCGCATTTCCCGTTCCACAAACTCGCTAAGGAAAGCAACGCCATGAGTAAGCGACAGCGAGTATTCGACGACATCGGTATAGACGAAGTAATCCTTAATGTGATCGAAGTAACTGGGATTGTCATACGCGATCGTGTCCAACATGAAAACGACAAATCGCGGCGCTGATTGAAGAACCCAATTCAAATTTTCGTAATTTGAAAACTGACAAGGTTGAATCATTACATCGGCAACTCGACCTTGACTAACGGTGACATCAGCGAATCGCAACTTGGGATGTGACCATTGCGCACGACAATTCTCAAGTTGATCAGGTTGCACAAACACGCTGAGTGACGCCACTTTGGGGTGCGACGCCAACGGAAGAAACAATTCAGTGATGGCTCGTTGAGTACCAGTGAACGCGCCACTCAGCATTGAAGCGTTCATGCCAACGTCAATGCCCGCGATCGACGCTTTTGCGATCAACAGTGATGCCGCAAATGGCGTCTGTTCCGACACCATTTCTGCATAATTCCAGTCGGGGTACCATGGATGTCGTTGCTCGACGAGTTCAAAACCCGATTCCTTACGCTCTGCGGAGATTGAACCAAACGAACCTTGACCACGATGAAAGACGAAGACGTCGTCAGCGCAGATGTTTTTGAAGCCCAGGGAAACCGCCCGCAACGAAAAATCAACTTCCTCGCCGTAGCCAATACCGAATATGGGATCGAAAAGCCCGACTCGGTTTAGGGCGCGACGTGTGACGTACAAACAATGGCCAACACCGCAGGTAATCGTTGGGCGAATTTTCTGCGAACCCGTCGCTACACGCCGAGCAATTTCCTCAACACTTAATGCCCCATACAACTCACTCATCGGCAAATTGCGATACGGCACCGACAACATCGTGCCGTAATTGGTCAATACTGACACCGTGGCAATGAGGTTCGAGGATGTGGCCGCATCGCAAATGCGCTCGTACCATTCCGGCCCGACCATTACATCGCTATTTATCAATATGACGTCGTTCGGCGCAGTGGCGGTGAAAACAAAATTCGAGTTACCGACGAAGCCAAGATTTTTCTCTTGTCGTACCAAATGAATTGGCGAGTCCTGATTCGCGGCAATCTCGCGAATCGACTCAATCAAGTGTGGATCGGTGCTGCAATCGTCAGCTACGACGATCGGAACAGTTGAAGGCGTGAAACGCACTAACGACTCCAAACAGCGCTCAACATCTTCACGAGCGTTATACGTAAGCACCACTGGAATCGGCATTCCCCCGATTGCAGCACTGGCTACCGAAAATTGTGAGGAAGTCCACTCCACGACAGGCACCGGCCGAGGCTACCGCACGGCCTCGAACACCAAGGGAACGCTCTACACCAATTAACGTGAATGTCGTGAAGGTGACATCACTCGGGCATGCCGGGATCCTTATTGAAACGGAGGACGCAACCATTGTTTGCGACCCGTGGTTCTATCCCGCATTTCACGCTTCGTGGTGTGTCTTCCCAAGGAACGATCAATTATCGAATGAAGTTTTGACGAAAATTGAAACAACACAGTTTCTCTATATCTCTCATTTGCATGGCGATCACTTTGATAACAAATGGTTGTCTAAACATATTGACCGTTCGGCCACAATTTTGTTACCCGGTTTTCCCACCTCCGAAATGGAGGATCGATTGCGGAAACTTGGGTTCACAAATTTCATCGCCACAAAAAGTGGTGAAGAAATAGCGATAACACAAGCAACTTCGATTGCCATTCATTGCGAAACAGCAATTGCCGATGGACCGGGCGGCGATTCTGCCTTAGTCGTCAGCGATTCGACGGCACGAATCGTCAATCAAAACGATTGTCGAACCAACGATCTCAATGCCTTAAGTTCGCACGGACCTATTGATCTGCATTGGCTTCAATACAGCGGTGCCATTTGGTATCCCATGGTCTACGACGAAGACCGAGCAACAATGCGAAAACTGGTCGACGACAAAGTCGCCAGTCAATTTTCACGAGCGCTTCGATATGTCGAGGCACTTAACGCCCGTGCCATTGTCCCGAGCGCTGGTCCCCCAGCATTTTTAGACCCTTCTCTTTTCCGCTTTAACGTCGTTACGGGCGACGAATTAAGCATCTTCCCCGATCAACGATCTTTTTTGTCGTTATTGGATCAACAGGGCTTCGACGGAATACTCGCCATACCGGGAACAGAAATTGTTGTTGATCAACAGTCGATAAACGTCCATCATCCGCTGACACAAACCGAAGTGGATGAGATCTTTTCGATGAAGGCTGATTATTTGCAGCGCTATCAGGATGACTGGCTCCCGTACATCGAAGCCGAAAAAGAGTCTTGGGCCGAGCCAACGTCCGATCTGATTGAACGTCTCGCCGACTGGTGGGAACCGTTGCTACGAACAGCTCCAACTCTTTGTTCGCTCGTGAACGATGTCGTGCTCGTCGACTTAGGCGATGAATGCATAGCGATTGATTTTCGTACTGCGACTGTGCGTCGCTCCGATCGTGAAACTGAACATGGTTTTCGTTTCACGATTGATCGCCGACTCGTCGAGACTGTCGCCGCTCAGAAAGCCGTCGATTGGAGCGACTCCCTTTTTCTTTCCTGTCGTTTTTCGGCGTGGCGTCGCGGTCCCTATAACGAATACGTCTACAACTTTTTCAAGTCTCTTTCCGAAGAACGAATGGCCCGCGCTGAACAAGAAGCGCGCCGGAGAATTCAATCCACTGATTCGGTAGATGAAATTCGTATCGGCAACTGGATTGTCGAAGCAAAGTGCCCACACCGTGGCGCTGATCTCTCGGTATTTGGCCATCTCGAAGGCGACGTTTTGGTTTGCCAACTTCATGGATGGCAATTTGATTGTCAGACCGGTAAGTGCTTGAACGCCGAAGAGAAACGGCTCAAGATTCGCCCTGCCGACTGAGATACGCCTGCTTTACTTTCTCGTCGATTTCCATCCAACGTTCGTCGAGCCACGTCACAAACGCATCGCCTGACGGTACCGATTCGCGCGGAATCAACTCCAGTGTGACGTGAGCAGCCGGTTCCTTGATCGAAAGACGACGCAGAATGCCGCCGAACGAGTCGAGACCATCGAAACCAACGTGCCAGAGCAAGACAACATTTGCCGTCGGCACTTCCTCGAGTAGCGCCGTGGCACCGGCGGGACGTGGCGGAAGTACAAAGTTCGCTTCCCGAAAAAGCGCATAACGATCAGGAGCGCGTTTTTCCAATCGTTCCACTAACGCCGTACGACGTTTATCGTTGGCGCGAGTGCCTTCAGGAAAAATTACGGCGACGTCACGATCACCTAAACCAGCGGCCATTGTTCGTATACCAACAAGTTCTTGTCGAACGGCCGCACTTCCGCGGTCAACGAAATAGTTAGGAATTCGCTGACCAACGATATCGAGACAGGGATCAGCGAGAAGTTCCTTTTTCATGACATAGCGCGGATAACGACGAGTGAGGGATCCAAATATCCAAGCACTCACTAATGCATCGCCGAGACTGGCATGACGTCCGAAACAAACCAACGGACCATCACCAACTTCATCGGCCCCAGAAACTTCAATTTTCAATCCGCAGGTCAGTCGAAGCGACCGGATTAATTGCGCCGCCCACCAACGCTGCAAGGCGTAGTGCGCCTTGACATTCTTTCCTTGACCAAAAATCCAAAGGAAAAAAGAAGCAATAACGCCGGCCGACTCCAACCATGTCCAACAAAGCGCAAAGGCAATAAGCCGCAATGTGGGGAAACGCCATTTACGACTGAACACATCGATTACGACACAGACAACAATCCAAATTGGCGCCAAAATTAAAAGTACGAGTGCGCCAATGATGACGCCACCACAAGTCATTACTCGTCGTAGCCAGGCCCGAGACATGTTGCGAGCGTACCTTTCACCCGCCGTGAGCGAAGGCGTCGGCGAGCGGAACTTCTTCCACCGATGATGAAATTCGCTCTCGGATTTTCTTGGCGGGCAATAACGCAATTAAGACGACACCCACCACCATGAACGGAATCACAGAGCGAAAACCTGTCGCCAATGATGAGGCGAATGCGTCCTTGACGATGACCTGGGCTGGTTCGGAAAGTTCCGCAATCTTTTCCGGCGAACCTTGCAATTCACTGGCGGGCAATCCAGGAAGGTTTTTATTCACGGTGGAAAGGAGCGCATTGGTAAACACGCTGCCCACAACGGCCACGCCCATTGCATTACCCAGCACACGAGCAAGCATTACTGCCGATGTTGCCGAGCCAACGTCTTGGGGGTGCGTGAATCGATGGACAACAAACAAAAGTGTTTGCATGACAAAACCAATTCCCGCGCCGCCGACCATGGCAAACAACACGATGAATAGCGCGGAGGTTGATGCCGAAATCGACGAAAGCAAGACAAATGACGTGACGCATAACAACGAGCCAATGAAGGGAAGAACCTTGTATCCCCCAAAACGATCCGTCAGTTGTCCGGCCATCAGCGTTGTAAACGCAGACGTAAAGGCAAACGGGCCAAGGAGAAGACCAGCCTGGGTGGCGTCCATTCCCACCACTGCTTGAAAGAACAGGGGCGGATACACAATCGACGCGCCAAAGGCCATTCCAGTTGTGAGGTTCGCCATCAGCGACAGAAAACTGGCCCTCTGGGAAAAAATCCGCAGCGGCATCAATGGAACAGGAGCGCGTGTTTGTCGGAAACCGAAAGCGAGACCCGAAACTACGGCCAAACCAAGTAAACCCAATGTGCGGAAACTCAACCACACCACCGGTCCACCGGTTCCGCCAATGGCCAACAACGTGGACGCAGCAGTAACACCTAAAAGTGCAGCGCCGAGAAAATCGATTTTCTGTTTGCGATCAAAGACGGACTTTGGTGCGAAGAAAAGTGTGAAGAGGCAAAGCAAACCGCTCGGAATATTCACGAAAAACGCGAATCGCCATGAAACGGTGTCAGTGAAGAAACCACCGGCAGTCGGGCCCAAAATGGAGGTGATCGCAAAGACAATGCCGGTGTACCCGAGATATCGACCCAACTTTTCAGCCGGAACGACATCGGAAACTAACGCCATCCCTAACGCCGTGATGCCACCCGCACCAAATCCTTGCAGTACGCGGAACGCAATAAGCATTTCCATTGATTGCGCTGCACCGCAAAGAACTGACGCCACGATAAAAGTTGAAACGGCCACAGTGAACATTCGGCGGCGTCCAAATACATCGCCGACTTTTCCAAACAAACCCATCGTGGTTACTTGAGCCAACAAATAACTTGTCGTAAGCCAGGGCAATAAACGAACACTGCCGAGGTCGGCCAAAATTGAGGGCGCGGCCGTTGCAACGATTGAACCATCCAGACCGGAAAGTGTCAGGCCAAGGAGCACGCCAAAGAAAACAAACAACATGCGACGGTGCGACATGTATTACTTCACTTACCGCGCGCGGCGCGACGTTCGGCGTCGGCCGCGTTGTGCTTTTTCATGGTGCCTAATGGATCGGCTTTAAATGATTCGACTGAACGTTGATGACCGGCCAATGCTTGAAATTCAGAGCCGGCGCGGATTGCTGAACGAACTCCCATAATTTCTGCTTGACGATGCACAAGTCGTTTGTTGATTTGCGCCAAGTCCGACGCAACCGCCGCAATACGCTCGGCAATGTAGAGAACCTCGTCATCAAGTTCATCAGCCGCGAATTCGCGGTTCGCCCATCCAATCATGACTGCTTCGGATGCAGTCAAGTCGTCACCCGTCAACATGATTTCCATTGCGCGTCGCATACCGAGCAATGGCATGTGATACTGCCAATCAGGCGGAGAGGCGACGCGCACGATGGGATAACCCACACGCGCATCACTGGCGATATAAACAAGATCGCAAGCCTGCGCTAACTCGGTGGCACCGGCAATCGCATAGCCGTGCACTTGAGCGATGACGGGTTTGGCTAAATCCCAAAAAGCGAACCAATTGCTGGTGACATGACGGGACCATTCGCCATCACCGGGTGCGGTATGAAAAGGCGGTTCAGCCATGAGATCGCCGCCAAGGTCGTATCCCGCCGAAAAACATGGACCAGACCCACGAATGATTGAAACCTTGACGTCGGGGTTCTTATCGTTTTGTTCGAGCACCGAAAGAAGTTCAGAACGCAATTGCGTTGAGATTGCATTGCGCTTTTCAGGTCGGTTGAGCGTTATGCGGCAAACACCCGCTGCCGGCGCGTCAACAAGAATCGTTTCAAAACGATTCTTTTCAAACTCAGTACTACCTGCCATGTTTCCCCCTAGAGCAACAGTACTCGCGCCCATCAACTGTCTTGAGTCCCCGCCAATTCAGCAATGAGTTCTAAGCCTTCAGAATTTTCAGCGCGCACGATAAGTCCGGTCAGTCCCATCTTCGTCCACGGTTCCCAACGAGATCGGATACGTGCCGGTGAGCCGATTAACGCTCCGTCGTCGTGATATTCATCGGGAACGGCCGCAATCGCTTCTTCGCGCTTTCCAGCCATCCAACACTCATGGATTTTTTGCGCTGCTTCCGGAAACCCACGTCGAGCCATTGATTCGCGATGGTAATTATGTGTGGCAGAACCCATTCCGCCGACGTACATAGCGGTGAGAGGCTTCATCGCATCAATGGTGCCTTTCACATCATCGGTAATGACAACGTTGAGGCCGCCAAAAATTTCAAAATTTTCAGGGCGCGACCCGCGCTTAGCGAAACCTTTCTCTAATGACGGCCCGTAAACCTCAGTGCCGTTTTCGCCCCAGCCCATCGGCAACATGCCATCGGCGATTTCCGCCGAGAGTTCAGTGTTCTTTGGGCCACCAGCCGCTAACCAAATTTCAACTTCACCTGCTGGATGCAAAATTGAGCGCAACGGTTTTCCTTGGCCGAGCGATCCTTCACCTTTATAAGGAAGTGGGAATTCTTTTCCATCATTAGTTAATGGTTCGCGAGCAAAAACTTTGCGCATGATTTGGACATATTCACGCAAACGTTGATTAGGAGAACCCCACGGTTGCCCATACCAACCTTCGACAATTTGCGGACCCGAAACACCTAAACCGATGATGACGCGATTGCCACCGGCCAGCGCATCAATTGTGAGCGCATGCATGGCAGTTGCTGCTGGTGTGCGCGCCGCAATTTGTACAACGCCAGTTCCGAGTTTGATTTTTTTCGTTAAGGCCGCGAGATATGCCAGCGGCGACAACGCGTCCGAACCGTAGGCTTCGGCAGTCCAAACGGAATGAAAACCTAAATCCTCGGCTAATCGAACTTGATCAATCGGCACCTCCATGGTGGCGCCTCGGTAAAGATCAAGCCCTAAGGCCAATTTCAGACGGCTCATTTTCCCCTCCCCGTTTGGCCACGCTAGTAGACGCCACGATGATGGCGACCAAGGCAACGACAATAGAAATGGCGTAGGCGAGGCCGACACCTTCGGCATTCACCGCCACTCCGGCAAGTCCAGTGCCAATGGCAACACCGAGCCCATCACTCACACGCATACCAGTGGTGAATCGACCTTCTTGGCCTGCGGGCGCCTTTTCCAAAATGACATGTGAAAGGGGCGAATACGCGAGGCCCATTCCGAAACCAGCAACACCCCACCAAATGATGACGAACCAAAGCGGAACCGCGTCATGCAACACGGTGAACATCAACACACAAGCAACGGCGATGATGAACAGACCACGCTCAATTAAATAGCGAGGACCGCGCGAATGGATAAGGCGCGATTGCAACCACGATGCCGCAGTCCATAACACCGCAGCTGATGTCATGGCTAAACCGCCAATCAATGACGAGCCATCGCGCACCGAAACAACGGTGTACGGAACAAACGCATCAGTCGCAAAGAAGGCCAGATTTAGTAAACCCATCACGGCAATCGGCGCCGCCACAATTCGTAATGATGCTGGTTCGCCTTTTTTCATTTCATCTGGTGCTGGGACTTGCGAAATACCTGCGAGAGCAAACGCGCCGAACACAACACAAAACGGTAAGAGTCCAAAAAAGACAGCGCGCCAGCCAAACGCATCCGCCACAAACACTGCGATAACTGGACCCAAAATTCCGGGAATAGTCCAGGCGCTGGAAATAAGCGCAAACATTTTCGGTCGCTGCTGTAACGGCACAACGCGACCGATACAGACATAACCGATCGCTGGCATGACACCCGCCCCGATTCCTTGTAATCCGCGCGCCAAAACCAATGCCGGCATCGATGGCGCCAGCGCGCCGAGCGCAATACCGATCGTGAAGGTGACAAGGCCAGCGAGATAAGGAATGACCGGACGCATGCGATCCGAGGCAGTTCCGGCCAACACAATGCCAATGAGACTGCCGAAGAAAAACGCAGAGAAGACCCAGCCGTACCAAGCGAGGTCGCCAAGGTCCTCTTCAATGGTCGGCATGATGGTGGCGATCGCCAAAGACTCGAATGCCACCAAGGTGACAATGGCAACGAGCCCAATTGATAGCAACCGCAAATTTTTGGTTTCCATGAGCGCCCCCGCCAGGAATCGAACCCGGAACCTGCCGGGTAGAAGCCGGCCGCTCTATCCAATTGAGCTACAGGGGCAAGACCTATCAGGGTACGCGGTTATGCTGACCATTCCCATGGTGGCCGTAGCTCAGCCCGGTTAGAGCGCCAGGTTGTGGCCCTGGAGGTCGGGGGTTCAAGTCCCCTCGGTCACCCCAACATGGCAAGCAAACACTTGGCCATGATCGATTGTGGCCGCCCGCAAGGGCGGCCATCTTCGATTGCATAACGTTCTATTTCACATCATTGAGGTGGTAGTTTCGTTGTCCTTGCGCCTCTAGCTCAATTGGCAGAGCATCGGACTCTTAATCCGCAGGTTCTGGGTTCAAGTCCCAGGGGGCGTACCAAATGCACGAGTAACACGTGCAACACGATCGCCAACAACGATCGGCTAGTAAATGTCAACCGAAATACTTCAGTTGAAATTTGTAAATAGAAAAAGCGCTCGGTTTCCCGAGCGCTTTTTCACTTTTCGATACTTGCAATCGAACGACGTTTTTAACGACGACGTGTTGCTTTCTTTGCAGTGCGCTTCTTGGCTGGTGCCTTGCGAGCGGGAGCCTTCTTCGCAACGCGCTTCTTCGCCGGAGCCTTCTTGGCGGCTTTCTTCACTGGCTTCTTCTTCGCGGCCGACTTCTTGCCAGCGATGACTGAATCCTTGAAGGCCTTCAAAGGTGTGATTTTGGCTGCTTTCTTGGCCGGAACCTTGACGGTTTCACCGGTTTGCGGATTGCGAGCCAAGCGGGCGCTGCGTTGTACGCGACGGAATTTCGCGAAACCAGTCAGCACGACATCTTCGCCAGTGGCCACGACATCGGTGACGGTCTCGATGAATTCGTCGACGAAAAGAAGTGCTTGTTTCTTGTCGATCTCGAGCCGCTCAGCGAGTTCGGCGGCCAACTCTCGTTTGTTCACGCTCATCTCCTTGATGATTGTTTAGGTGCAGGGTGCTGCTCTGGTGTACGGCGGGTTGCCGTCGCATAAGCGTCGCGCAAAACACAGCGCGAACGGTGGACCATCGGCAAAAAATCACGTTTTTTTGCAAATTTTTTCAGCGCACTCGATATCACGGGCTCAAATAGTGAAAACGATTTTCCCGAAAATGTCGCCTTTTTCCATCTTTTCGAAGCCGTTTTTTGCATCTTTTAAAGGAAAAACTGCATCTATCAGTGGTCGCAAACCAGTGGCATCCATGAACGAAACCAACTTCATGAGTTCGCCTCTTGTACCCATGGTCGAGCCCAGAATTTGCCTCTGCAAAAAGAAAACTTGGGTTAAATCTGCGCTTGGATCGTCGCCAGTCGTCGCTCCCGAGACAACAATTTTGCCTCCGGGTTTAAGCGCGCGAATCGATTGTGACCATGTGGCTTTGCCAACAGTTTCCATCACAACATCAACTTTGCCGGGCGGTCGTTCATCCAAAGCGAGGGCGAGATGCGCGCCTAATTGCATTGCCGCGGCACGCTTTTCTTCACTACGACTGGTCACCCACACATGGGCGCCGGCCGCCTTAGCTAACAAAAGAAGGGCTGTAGCGACACCTCCCCCAGCACCTTGGATCAACACCACATCGCCTGGACGAACGTTGCCTTTTGTGAACAACATTCGATACGCAGTAAGCCACGCCGTTGGCAAACATGCCGCTTCCGTAAATGACATCGACGACGGTTTCGGAATGACATTGCGCGCCGGAACAGCGATTCGTTCCGCCAGCGTTCCCGGGAACTTTTCGGAGAGCAATGAGCGACGAGGGTCAAGCGTTTCATCCCCATCACCGGCATCAGGATCAGCAATGACGGCATGGACAATCACTTCGTTGCCGTTTTCGTCAACACCGGCACCATCGCATCCGAGAACCATTGGTAACTGCTCTTGTTTCAATCCCACGCCGCGCAATGACCAAATGTCGTGATGGTTCAACGCACACGCTTTGAGATTCACCAGCACCCAACCAGCAGGAACTTCCGGTTCCGGCACTTCGCCGATTCCTAAACCGTCTAAAGGCGCATCCGGATGAAACGATTGAACAAAGGCTCCGAGCATGAACGAACACTAGAGCAATACATGAGCACCAATAGGCTGCACTAACGAGTCAGTTGCGTCACCAGTTCAATGTGATGGCTATGCGGGAAAAGATCGACAACCATCGATTCCCTCGGTGTAAATCCCTCTGATTGCAAAAGAGCAATATCTCGTCCGGCCGATGCTGGATCACAACTAACGAGCACAAATACCGAAGCACCTGTTGAACTCAAATTTTTGACTGCACCGCGCCCTAATCCCGCCCGTGATGGATCG
>JBEGMF010000033.1:0-4316 GCA_041183205.1 Actinomycetota bacterium
GTATACGCAAGTACAACAAATCCGGCATTAGCGAAATATTTCGCTTCAGCCGCGACCGATTGTTTATTGCCGCCGAATCCGTGAGCAAGAATTATCGCCGGAGCGGGAGTTGTTGTCGGAACGTAAAGATCGGCATCAATCCGCACTGGAGTTGAGTCGGTAGACGAAGTAGGTCCGCCACTTAGAGCGATCGCTTCAATTTTGACCGTTGCTGCAGCGCGTTGCTGCGGAAAGAGCACTCCAGTTGTAATGAGCCCTATTAAGACAATCGGAAAGATGAACTTCTTCACACGTGGCTTTCTTCTTTGAGGCCGAATCGGTCATGGAAACGACGCAAGGGTCGAGGCGCCCACCAGTTTGCGTTGCCCGCAAGTTTCATGAACGCCGGCACTAGGAACGCGCGCACAATCGTTGCGTCCATCAATACAGCGAGTCCAAGGCCAATTCCGAACATCTTGATGAAACTCACATCAGATGTGCCAAACGCAAAGAATGTGATCGAGAGAAGTAACGCCGCCGCCGTGATGATTCTTCCCGTTCGTTCAAGCCCGAGCGCAACTGATGATTCGTTATCGCCAACTCGATCATATTCCTCTTTAACGCGAGAGAGGAGGAAAACTTCGTAATCCATTGATAAACCGAACGCAATACAGAACATGAGGATCGGCATCGAAATATCAATTGTTCCGGTCGCAGTGAAGCCAAGTAGATCGGACAGATTGCCGTCTTGGAAAATCCAAACCATTGCGCCGAACGTTGCGGTGAGACTCAAAAAGTTCAGTATGAGAGCTTTGAGAGGAACAAGAAGACTTCCCGCCATCATGAACAAGAGAACAAATGTTGCAATGATGATTATCGCAATTGCCCATGGAAGCGATTGCCCGATGGCTGCCTTTGAGTCGACGAGACCTGCCGCTTGCCCTTCAACCGCAACATTGATGGGTAAATCAAGGTCTCGAATTTCCGTTACTAACTTTTCCCCAGCTGGTGACGCAACTGGGAAGTCAGGCACAACTGACATCCATGTAATCGAATTGCCATTCGTTGCGAGAAAGCGTGCATCGGCTTCACTGGAAGTTTGCAATTCTCCATTGGCAAAAGTTCCGGCTGCACTTTCAACTCGATCGACGCCGGTGAGCGAGGAAATGGTTGCTGCTGTTACGGCGATTTCATCGATTTGATTTGCGCTCACACCGGAAGCCACCACACCAAATCCTTCAGCGTTGTTTCCGCTGAACTCGGCGCGCAGTATTTCGGACGCTTGTCGACTTTGTGCAGACGTCGGAAGAACGCGGTCATCGGGAACGCCGAAGTTGGCGCGCAAGAACGGAAGTCCAAGTAAAACAAGGAATACAACGCCGGCCGTTGCGATTGGAATTGGCCTGCGCATCACAAATGTGGCGATGCGATGCCATGCTCCTTCGCTTTCGGCTCTTTCCACACGTCGCTTGCCGATTCGCAACGAGTTCACTCGTTGACCGAGCACTGCAAGCAGGGCCGGGAGTGAAAGTATCGATCCAGCAAGAGCGAGTAAAACGACGGCAATCCCTGCGTATGCAAATGAACGAAGGAAATAAAGCGGAAATACAAGCAGTGCCGAGAGCGAGACAGCAACGGTCAGTGCGCTGATCAAAATGGTTTTGCCAGCTGTTTCGATTGTTCGCACAACGGCTGCTTCGATAGTTCGACCAGCTTGAAGTTCTTCTCGAAATCTAGAGACGATGAAAAGGCTGTAATCAATCGCTAGGCCGAGCCCAAGGGCAGTTGTGAGGTTTACCGCATAGATCGAAACATCGGTAACTGATCCGATAATGAAAAGACTAAGCAATGTGCCGAAAATCGCGATAACTCCGACGAAGAGTGGCAAAAGCGCGGCGATGACACTGCGGAAAACAAAGAGAAGCAAGATGAGCGTAAGTGGAATCGCGATTAATTCAGCGCGAAGCAGATCAGATTCAATTGTGCTTCCGATATCAGCAAAGACGGCATCACTTCCACCGAGTACGACATTGAAATCGCCCTGAGATCCCGTCAATTGCTCCTTCACGAGAGCGAGTTGTTGGTCGACGAATTCTTCTTCACCATCGAGCCGAGCAACGATTAATGCTGATTCGCTATCGGCGCTGCGTAATGTTGGCGCGTTACCGGTTGACCAATATGACAACACTTGGTCAACGCCACTGATGGAGGCGAGTTGATTGGCAAGTGCTTGCCCTTGTGACGTTAGAGAAGGGCTATCAACGTTTTGTCCGTTGGCACTTAGAACTAAAACGATGTTTGGCTCGCCCCCACCGAAGTTTTCGTCAAGAAGCTTTTCGGCTTTGACACTTTCTGATGACGGATCGTTAAATCCTTCAGCTTTCAATACTCCGAATGCGCCGGTGCCAAAGACAGATGCGGCAATTAAAAAAATCACCGTAAGCGAAAGCACCCAACGTCGGCGGCGGACGGTAAACAGTGCAAGTCGGTTCAACATGAAGGCACCTTTCGATTGACAATGCCGGCTGAATGCGCGTCAACTCATGGTCTCGCCAACGACTTGAACCGTCATCGTGCGTAGGCTCATTTCTGCACCGGACCACGGGCGCGTACTTCTCCGATACCAGGGGCCGTTGACCCAAATCACCATGGCCGATACTTTTTTGGCATGGATGATTCTTCCGCCCTCAAAGTGGGTGGAGTTCAGTTGTCAATCGAAATGTCGTTGTTTATTGCGGCCTGCGTTGCCGCGGTAATTGCCGTTGTTGGTAAGCCCGGTTCAGTTTCAGTGGGGGCTTTCGTATTCGCAGTTTTGGGCCTCGTGCCGTGGGTTTTGGAAGTCCGTGGTCGACGACTCAATCAGATGCTTTTCTTGGCGATGACGATTATTCCGGCCGCGGTCTTGGTAATCGTTGTTGGGAACCCGGGCGGACTTTTCCCAGCCATGATTGCTGTGGTTTGGATCACTCGACGAAGCAGTCGGGCAGTCGTAACTATTGGTGTCGTTGCAGCAGTTGGAATGACGATCGCATGTTCATTACTTCGACCCTCTGAATTCGAAGGCGAGATTTATTTTCTTGGCGGTATCGGGGTCTCATGGCTTGCGGGCATGCTTCTTCGTCGCCAGGCCACGCTCGTAGAAGAAATTCGCGAAGCCGCGGAGCGTGAACGCCAACACGCCGCAGTTGAGGAACGAACTCGAATTGCTCGGGAAGTTCATGATGTGATCGCACATTCCCTCACGGTCACGATTCTTAATGTCACGGGTGCGCGAAGAGCACTCACCAATGATCCGCAACGTGCTGCAGCGGCACTTGAAAGAGCGGAAGCAATCGGTCGAGAGAGTCTTGATTCAATCCGTCAGGTAGTGGGACTGTTGCGCGATCCAAATGGAGTTGCGAAAGTCTTTGAAAACTACGAAGAAGCACCGCTCCCGCAAATTTCTGATATTCCAACATTGATTGCCCAATTTCGCGATGGCGGAATGAAGGTTGACGCAGTGTTTGAAGTTGGTGACGTTGATGTTGGAGCTATGACATCACTCGCTGCATTTCGATTACTGCAAGAAGCAATGACAAATGCACTGCAACACGCTCCGGGCAAGCCCGTTTCTTTGAAGGTTGTATTCAATCGTTGCGACGCTGCGATTCATGTCGAAGTAGAAAATCAAATGGGCGAATCGATGCCGCAGCGTCGTCCTGGACTGGGTCTGATTGGGATGGCGGAGCGGGTGAGAACCGCTGGCGGTTCAATCAAAATTGGACCCACCGCAGAAGACACATGGCTCGTTATTGCGGATTTGCCAGTCAATTTGGTGAAGGAGCCACTGTGATTGGTGACGAAACCGCAACAAGCGCCGAGACAGAATTGCGAATTGTCATTGTTGATGATCAACCACTTGTGAGATCAGGAATTGCGTTCATTATTTCGACAGAGCCAATGATGAACGTGGTTTCCGAAGCGGCCAATGGCGAACTTGGATTAATTGCGATTCGCGATTTTCAACCGGACATAGTTTTGATGGATATTCGAATGCCACAAATGGACGGCATAACTGCAACGCGTCGAATACGGGAAAATGACGGACCTCCAGTACTCGTTTTAACGACGTTTGATGACGACGAAGTCCTTTGGGGTGCACTGCAAGCGGGTGCGTCAGGGTTTTTACTAAAAGACACCCCAGCCGACGATTTGCTTGCCGCCGTTCGAATCATTGCGAACGGGGGCTCGTGGCTTGATCCAAGAGTTACTCCGCGAGTTTTGGAAGTTGTGCGTCAAAATCGTCGTTTGACTAATGGGCAGGTTCATGAACTCGAAAGTTTGTCTGAGCGAGAGCG
>JBEGMF010000034.1:0-8169 GCA_041183205.1 Actinomycetota bacterium
CCGAGGCCATCGCCACGGCCTACGAAGATCTCGTCAGTCAGTTAACGGCGGTGGCATCCCGCACAAACCTCACACCGTTTTCTCGCTTGCTGGTGTTCGTTGACACGCAATTTGAATGGACGTTGCGCTTCCGCGGTATCGCGGCGCAAATTCTCTTTCCCGAAGAGTGGTTACTTTCAAAGAAAAGAAGTTCGGCGCAATCACAACGAATTGCTCAAGCCAATATTCAATATCAACGGCTCTTGCGCGATGTCGTGGGATCGGCAGCGCTTTATTTAAATCCCGATCGACCAGGAGCTGAACTTGCGCCCATTGAAAGTGCTCTTGTGCAATGGCTGACGTTTGGCTTTTCCGCATGGGCCGCCGGAAATCGCATTGCCGTGGAATCAGTGGGTATGCGCGAGTTCATCAGCGAAGCACGCGCTCGTTTCCACCGCGTCATCGAGATGATCTTGCGCAGCGACGAGTAAACGCAATCGCTTACTCGACTCCACTTCTATTTGTTCTATTTGGCGCCGTCGAGGATGTCGGTAAATCCAAATTGGGTATGCGGACCAATGATGATCTGCTCAAAAATTCCGATACCGGTTTTACCTTCGAGTGTGGCTTTCGCAATGTGATGAACATGCTGATGCGTGAAATCACTTGGTTCAATATCGGCAATTGCCCACTGTTCTCGACCGAGTTCTAACTCGCCATGCCACACACCGTGTCCCCACGCGGGATTCATATAACCAAGAGCAGTCATATCGAAACGTCCCAGCGATTCGATTTCCATCGTCACTGTGCGACCATCTTCGGTAAGCAAATCAATTTCGGCATGGGTTATCCAACGAGTGCCCTTTTTAAAAGTCAGTCGTTGGCCAATGGGATCAAAACGGGTAACGCTTTGGTCTTCTAACGAAACAGTTTCAGGAACGGGCGAAACAACGGCGATGCGATGACCATCGGGACGCCAAAACTGACCACCCGGACGTTGAAACCAGCCGGCAACAACGCATTCGTCTTCGAAATGAATGGGCGACCATAACCATGCATTCGGCGGGTTAGAACCGGGACGACCTGGTGCCGGCGTTCCCACCGGACGCACTCCCCACGAACGATCGCGAATACCAACGGTGTCAGCGAAGGTGAATTCGGTGCGATCTCCATCGACATCAATCCAACCTTGCCAATGCCCGAACTGCATATAGCGAGCCATATCAATGATGGTGTGCGGACCATCGGTCATGACTGTGTGATCTTCCAAAAGTGCGCCCACACGACTTTGCCAAGTGAACTCACAAGAAATTCCGGTTTCATTCGGCTCGACGCGGTAGCGCAAAGAGCGGAACGGTTCGAGAATTTCAATTGAAACCGGACCCACGCGCAGATCGCTCGGATCTTCGGGCGCCCGACATGAAGCATGGAACGCATACTGCTGGCCGTTTTTCATAATTGAAACGGACGAATCTTGTACCTGCAGGTTGTGATAGCGACCAAAGGCCATCTCAATTTGAAAATCACCATTGCGATGAGTGATGCCGAACCAGTAACGACCATAGGAGTTTCGGTCGCTGGTGCCGGAAAGAGAAATTGGTTTTGGTACCTGATGAATTGGAAATTCATCGAGTGATGTCAGCGTCATTTCAATTCTCAGCTTTCACTTTAAAAAGGTTCGGGAAGCGCATCGGCCATATCGCGCAATTTGTTTTTGGCGATTTTTTCCAATGTGGCGCGCGGGAAGTCATCAACAAAATAAACCGCTCGCGGTCGCTTGAAATCAGAAAGATTGGCGTTGCACTTTTCTAAAACGGCTGCTTCCAATTCGCTATCGGCTGGAGCATTTGGGCCTTTAATAACAAATGCCACTGGAACAACATCAAGCATCGGGTGACTGCGGCCCACAACAGCGACATCGCCAACACCAGGAACGGTGCGACACAAATCTTCAACTTCCTTGGATGAAACGTTTTCGCCGCCAACTTTCAACATGTCTTTATCGCGCTCGGTGTAGAAGATTGCTCCCCCATCACCCATGCGCACCATGTCGCCGGTCTTGAACCAACCATCATCGGTGAAGGCTTTGGCATTGGCATCGGGATTGTCGAGATATTCCAAGAACAATTGAATGCCGCGCGTGCCTCGCAACCACAATTCACCGACGCGACCATCGGTAAGAATTTCATTGGTTTCCGGATCGACAATCAATGTTTCGTAACCAGGTGTGGCTTTGCCCAATGAACCTGGAGGAATATCGCCATAGAGACCGGAACGCGTTGCATGCGTAACCGTTTCGGTCATTCCGTAGGCCGCTAACACTTGACAACCAATGAGTTGTTCAAGCGGCGGTGCCACTGCACCAAAGACGGCTGCTCGCAATTTGTTTTCCGGAATGGGTTGTCCTTGAACGGCCAAATACACAAACGGAATTAACGAGATATGACTGACATTGTGCTTGACCACAACTTCCCAGAACCGACTGGCGGAAAACTTCGGTTGCAAAACGACTGTTCCACCCACGCCCAAAATTGACCACATCGACCAACTTTGCGCGTTGACATGAAAGAACGGAAGGAAAATTAAATAAACAGAATCGGGATCGGCGCCGATGTTGTCGGGACCAATACGTGTTCCCCACAGTGTGTTGGCGTGTGTATGCACAACCGCTTTCGGGCGAGAGGTGGTTCCGGAGGTGAACATGATGCCGACCGGCAACATTGGTTCGGCCGGTCGTGGTTGAAACTCCTCAACCGTGGCGAAGAGATCAGCGAACGAAAGCCAATCTCCATGAGCGAATCCTTCGGCCGGTTCACCAGAATTGTCTTCGGTAACTGCCACCCATGCCAATTGCGGACCGCTTTCGGCAACGAGTTGCGCGAACTGTGGTTGTGTAATGGCGGCAACGGCTTTGGTGTGTTCGATGAAGTACGCCAATTCAGCCTGCACGGAACGCGTATTCGTCGTGACGCCAGCAGCGCCCACGGTTGCACAGGCGTACCAACTGATAACCATTTCCGGGCTGTTATCGGAGTGGATGATGACGCGGTCGCCCTTTTTCACTCCCCGCTTTTGCAGACCGGCGGCCAACTTGCGAACGTCATCCCAAAACTGGCTGTAGGTCCATGTTTTGGATTCACCGGTGCGTGGTTCCCAAATCAAAACTGGATGATCGCCGCGCCGCTCGGCGAGACGTTGTAAGAGCCAAGGCACATCCTGACCCGTCATTTGAAATTGCGCGATTGCCGCTTCGTTCACTTTTCCCCCTAAAACCACCGAATAGCAACCCTATCCTGCCCGATAGAGAGCGGGCAGGTGAAAACTTTGGTCGCGACCGGTCTCCACTAGTGTGACGTTATGGCATCAATCCTTGCTCATAGTGTCCACGACGAAACCGCGCTTGAGCGCGTCTTCCACGCCTTCACTGGGCTGGACCATCTTTTCGTACTAGCGATCGTCGTTGCCCTGGTGAGCATCGTTTCTTTTAGCACCGTTGCGTGGTCGAAACGCCGCCGTCGATAACGACGACGTCTCTCTAGAGAATCCGAGCTCTCGCTTTTGGATCCGAGCTCTCGCTTTTTAAGCCGGGCTCTCGATTATGAGGCCGGACTAATTGAGTCCCATTCAATTGGTAAGTGGGCGTAGCCATCGATGAGATTGGAAAAGACTCGTTCGTTGTCGTTCCAATCGCCGACCCACCGCAAACCATTGAAGCGGGTGAGGATTTGCTCGAACATAATGCGACCTTCTAATCGAGCGAGGTTGGCTCCCAAACAGAAATGAGGGCCACCGGCTCCGAAAGCAACATGGTCGTTGGGATCGCGTTGGATATCAAGCGAATCAGGATTGGCGAAGGCTCGTTCATCACGATTAGCCGATGCGTAGACCATTAATACGCGTTCCCCAGCGGCAATTTTGTGGCCATCGATTTCTGTATCGACCGCAGCAGTACGAGTGAAATGAATGACCGGCGTAGCGAATCGCAATAGTTCTTCAATCGCCGAGGGAAGAAGGTCGACATCGTTCCGGACGAGTTCGTACTGGTCGGGATGCTGCAGTAACGCCAATGTGCCCGTGGTGATGAGATTACGCGTGGTTTCTGATCCAGCGTTTTGTAACAACATAAAGAAGAGTTCGATTTGGAATGCCGTGAGTTTTTCGCCGTCGACTTCCGCGGCCAAAAGCACGCTCATTAAATCGTCTTTGGGATTTTTCTCCCGTTCGACACACATGGCATCGGCATACATAAACATTTCGGTGGCAGCCTGCGCTCGTTCTTCGGGCGTTGTTGTGGGATCGAAACCAAATGTTTTCTCCACCCATTCGAACACCATGACGCGGTCTGATTCGGGAACGCCCACCATGTCGGCAATGACATGCAACGGCAGCCAAAGAGCAAGATCATGCACAAGATCCGCTGATTGACGATCCGCCAAACCGTCAATGATTTCGTCAGTACGTTCACGCAGACGATCGCTCAGCATGGCAACGCGTCGCGGAGTGAAACCCTTATTGATGAGTTTGCGAAGTTTGATGTGATCCGGCGCATCTAGCGAGATCATTAATTGATCGGTACCGGCCGTTGACGGGTTGTTCACGCCATCATCAACGAACGGATCAGGCGAATTACGAAAAGTCGCGGCATCACGCGACACTCGTTGCACATCGGCATAACGAGTGATCACCCAAAGTTTTTCCCCGGCATAGGTAGGATGCGGAAGACAGGCCACCGGATCGTTATCCCGCAGCCAGCGGTAATACTCGTAAGGAACGCCCTTCACATAGGTCGACGGGTCGTGCAGGGCCGGCGGATTTGGATACGAAGTTTGTGAGGACATGATGGTTCCTTTATTTGCCTTAGGGGTATTCAATCACGATGTTTCAGTGCGCTATTAGGGCCTTTAGTCATTTCCAAATTGGTCGAACATGGCACTCATGGACTGAGTGGTTTCAATCCACTCCTCCACCATTTCGCGCATGACATCTTTTGTTGGCCGCACTTTGTTTAACCGGCCCACAATTTGTCCCACTGGATAGCCAATAAGTTCCTTGGTTCCAGCGCGCTGCGTGCGACGGCCTGCCTCTTGATGCAGTATTCCTTGCAACGGCATTGGCAATGTTCCTGGCGAGTCTTCGCTCTCCCATGCTTCGGTCCAGGCGGTGCGTAATTGACGCGCTGGTTTGCCCGTCATTGCCTTTGAACGAACAGTGTCGCGTGATGTAGCCGCCAAAAGATTTTCGAGCGCCACTGGTGATGTGTCGGCTTCGGCCACGGTTAACCACATCGAACCCGTCCAAACACCTTGCGCGCCCAATGCCATGGCCGCAGCCATTTGCCGTCCAGTCGCAATTCCACCGGCGGCTAACACCGGAACATCGGGACCAACGGCGTCGACCACTTCTGGCACCAACACCATGGTTGAGATTTCACCGCAATGTCCGCCCGCTTCAGTTCCTTGAGCAACGATCACATCAACGCCGATCGCTACTTGACGTTCGGCATGCACTTTGGATCCGGCTAATCCGCCAACTAACAGGCCAGCTTCGTGAGCGCGTTCAATGACATAGGCCGGGGGTGGGCCGAGCGCGTTCACAATCATTTTCACATTGGGATGTTGTAAACAAACTTCCACTTGCGAGGGACCCATTTCATCAACGCCGAGTCCAGCGGCGGCCACGGGACCGCCCTCTAATTCAGGTGGAAGTTGCGGCACGTCATAACGATCTAAAAGATCATCGACAAACTTTCGATGTTGATCGGGAATCATTGCGTCCAACGAATCGAATGATGCTTCGTCGCCGCCACCTTTGCCGATGTAATTCACCGGCATAGCGAAGTCGACGCCATATGGCTTTCCGCCGACGTGTTCATCAATCCAAGCCAATTCGATTTCAAGTTGTTCCGGTCCGTAGGCCAACGCACCGAGTACACCAAAACCTCCGGCGTTGGTAACGGCGGCAACAACATCGCGGCAATGGGAAAACGCAAATATCGGGAATTCAATTCCGAGTTTCTTCGTCAGAGGTGTCGGCATCGTTCTCTCCTTTTGTAGGAACAGCGATTAACCGTTCCGATTGTGATGATTGAGCGGCCTGCGCCGTCACTCACTACGAGATGTTGTACTACATAATTCTGTTCTATGCCTTCCTAACGTAGCATGAGGCAGCACAAGGCGAAGGGCGCGCTCATTTCGGCCTAAATTGATTCCGTCATCCGTCCTACGACCTAGGAGTCTCCATGCGCACCCGAGCCGCTGTTCTTTACGCCCCGCATACCGAATACAAGATCGAAGAAATCGAACTCGACGATCCGAAAGAAAACGAAGTTCTTGTTCGTTTCGTAGCGAGCGGCATGTGCCACTCCGATGAACACATGGTCACCGGCGATATGGCGATGGATCCGGCCATTGTCGAAATGCTTGGTTGGCAGCAGTACCCCATCATTCTTGGTCATGAAGGTGGCGGCATTGTTGAAAAGGTTGGACCGGGTGTCACTGAACTCGCCGTTGGCGATCATGTTGTGACGTCATTTGTTCCCTCATGCGGTCGCTGTCCTTCATGCGCAAAAGGTCAGCAAAACCTTTGTGACTCGGGTGCCTACTTACTTTCAGGACGACAGGCGGATGGAACCAGTCGTCATCATCTTCTTGATGGATCAGATATCGCCACCATGTGTTGCTTAGGCACATTCGCTGAGCATTCAGTGGTGAACATCAATTCATTAGTAAAGATCGAGCCGGATCTTCCGTTAGATAAGGCCTGTCTCGTGGCTTGCGGCGTCACCACTGGTTGGGGCTCGGCCACTTATGCCGCTGATGTTGAACCCGGTGACACTGTTGTTGTCATCGGCACCGGTGGTGTTGGCATGAACGCAGTGCAAGGTGCACATATGGCTGGCGCCCGCTATGTCATTGCGCTCGATCCGGTGGAATTCAAGCGCGAACAAGCACAAAAACTGGGTGCCACTCACGCCGCTGCCACCGTTGAAGAATGCCAAGCACTCTTAGGTGAACTCACTTGGGGACGTAACGCCGAGAAAGTCATTGTCACCGTTGGTGAAGGTAAAGGCTCCGACGTCGAAACCTATATGGGCATGGTGGGCAAAGGCGGAAAGCTCGTATTCACCGCAGTTGCCAACATGAATGAAAATGATGTGCAACTCAATTTGTTCATGTTTGCCATGCAGCAAAAGTCGTTAATCGGCACCATTTTCGGTAGTGCTAATCCTCGCTTTGATATTCCTAAACTTCTGGGCTTGTACCGCAGCGGTCAATTGAAACTCGATGAGTTAGTGACTCGCACGTATTCGCTCGATGAAATCAATCAGGGATACCAAGACATGCGCGACGGAAAGAACATCCGCGGCGTCATCGTCTACTAATCCGTTATCGATTCACGTTGTTGTTAGAAGACGAAGAATTCTCGGCTGCGCGCCGCGCTCCATAAGAGGATTCCGAAGTCCACTAACAAAACAGCAAGTCCCAAAATAAGGAAATTGGTGTCGCTGGCGCCAGTAACTGGCAATGCATTGGGGTCGGTCAGCGTTTGACCGGCCATGGTGATCTCGGCATAGAGCAAATCCTTTTGCCCAACCGAATCAGTGGTCACGCCGATTGCACAGTTATAAAAACCTTTGGCCACAGTCGACGCCGCGGGCGGACAACTACTTAAGGGGTTTGATCCGATGACGCCTGCTTTGATGCGGATCTTCGTTTCGGGAACCGAACCATCGGCCTTTGTTTCAATGATTTGTGCTGACGGGATATAGCAACCCGTTCCGTCACGGGGAATATCCGGATCCATCGAACATTGGGAAATGAAGAGGGTCTCTCCCCCCTTAAAAGCTCCGGCCGGTGCCGACACAGTGATGGTTTCGTTATCGGCAATACATTTGGATTTTGAAAGAACGATTTGTTTGCCGGACGTATTTTGCGAAGTAATACGTTTCGGCGAATTTGGAATTTCACTGCAAGACAAAATTTTTGCTGCCGCTTGTACGGGCGCAGCTGTAATCGCTGCGGTCGTTGCTTGCGTTTGCTGCGCACTCGTCGCCGGCTTCACGGTGGTAGGGGTACTTTGCGCAGACGAAATGATGACTCCACCGGGAGTGGTTACCGATCCGGCCATGACAAAAGGCAAACGCAATGGATACCCTTCGCCCGCATTAGTGATTTGTCCCGTTCCATTTGC
>JBEGMF010000035.1:0-30613 GCA_041183205.1 Actinomycetota bacterium
GCTGAACCGGAACGGGTAGTAGTTGCCGATTCTTTCGTTTCAGCGGCCTCTTCTTTTTCCTCAGATTTTGATTCGGTCTTTGCTTCGACTTTTGCTTCCGCCGTCGTTTGCGCCTTATCTGTTGGTTCTTCTTTAGGTTCTTCTTTGGGCTGAGTACTTGAAGTCACGACAACCGGTCGCGGTAACGCTGGCGAAACCGGTGGAGTCGGAGAGGTGCGCACGGCCGCCGGCATTTCATCGATTTCAGGCAGATCGGGTAATTCTGGAACATCAATTTCTTCAGCCCCTGGCAATGCACCACGCAACTGCGCCGTGGCTTCGACCACACTTTGGCGAACATTGTCATAAGCCGCCATCAATCGATCACGACCAGCCTGCAATTGTTCAATTTGTTCGTTGAGTTGTTCGCGACGCTCCGCTAAGTCATCAAGCATTCGCTTGCGCATTTGCTGCGCTTCAATAACAAGCGAACGACCTTCTCGTTTAGATTCCTCGATGATTTGAGCCGCTTCCATCGTGGCGCGCTCTCGTTCACTCACAACTTTTTCACGCGTCTGTTCAAGTTCGGCCAACGCTTTTTCATTAAGTGTCGCCACTTCAGATTCGGCAGCTTGGCGAATTTGCATTGCTTCTTCGCGCGCTTCACGCAACATTCGCGCAACGCCTTCTTCGGCTTTCGCACGAATTTCCGATGCTGCTGCTTGTGCGGCATCAAGAACGCGCGCCGTTTCTTCACCTAACAATTTCGTGAGATGTGACGGATCAATCGGATCGATCTGAGTTGGCTCGGGAGCCGGAGTGGGAGTTGGAACCGTGCGGATGCGCTCGAGTTGACGTCGTAAATCGGCTTCGCGCTCTAAGGAAGATTTCAGTTCCGCAGCAACCCGTCGTAGGTAGCGCTGAACCTCAGCAGGGTCAGCGCCTTTTCGCACAGTCCCGAACTTTTGATCGGGAATGCGATCGGGGTCGAGAGGGGTGCTCAGATCGTCGGGCATCACTCGCAAAGAGTAGTGATGAAAACGCCGAAATCCCGTGATACTCCGCTAATTATTGGCCTTTGGGGGCAAGACCGCATTGCCCCCGCCATAACGCGTGAGCACCTCAAGTGCCTCATCCAAATCGGCCACCCCAACGACCGGAAGATCACCGGCGTACTTTTGTGCCTCGCTCAATTCCGACGACGGCACCAACATCAGTTTCACACCATTACGACGCGCCGCTTCTACTTTCTGCGGCATTCCACCAATCGGACCTACCGATCCGTCCAACGCCATCGTGCCGGTGGTGGCAATTTTCAAACCACCCGTCAAACTTCCGGGAGTGAGTTTGTCCAAAATGCCAAGCGTGAATGCCAATCCCGCCGATGGACCGCCGACGGCACCGGAATTGATATTGACCGTTACAGGAAACGAAAAGGTCAAATTACGTGTGAAGGTAGATACTCCCAAGAAAGCAAGTTGCGGATTTTCGCTTCGCGCACCAAGTGTGACGCGTACCTGTCGTGCGGGCTTCGCTTGTTCCAATTCCTCAGAAAAAGGTTCTAAATCAAGAGTGATAACCGACGACGGTTTTTGCTGAGCAACAAATTGCACAAATTGACGTGATGTCTCAATTTCCTGCCCATTGGCGCGCACAATGACATCGCCAACAACAAGTTCCTGACTAGCAGGGCTATCCGGAACAACCGATGCCACTACTGCACCTGTTCCTTGCATCGGAACGTCATATCCAAGTCGGGTAAGGGCTTGGTATTGAGCTGCATCTTTCGATTCGGTCATCAACTGCAGATTCAATTGACGATTCTCTGATTGCGTTTGATTCCCCAAAGCTTCTTTTTCACTGCGCAAAACAAAAGTGGGGTTAATCCAAGCGGCTAATGCCTCGATCGGCGTGGCCCGACGCATTGAGACGGTAAGAAAATCAACGACGCCGTCGTTTTCGTAAGTTGGAGCACCTTCAACCGCAATCAACGGCTCAGTGGCTCTCGACATACCCGGTGAAATGGTGAACCACGGAATCGGGATCACTAGGCACGCAATCACCACAACTAACAAAAGAAAAGAAACAACGACACCAGCCGCATGACGGCGAGAACGGAAAATTTGCCGTTTGGGTTGTTGATTCACGCTTCTTACAATGCCATGAATACCCTTGAGATTCGACGCAGCCCACCGAAACAATGCGAGGATAGTCAGGTGCATGAAGGAGACCCCGACGACAATGTCGAATCCCAACTCTCCCCTGCACGATTAAAAAACTCATCAAACGCAACCGAGAGGCGCACGGCAGCAGCCATAGCTGGACATCTCAACGATGTTGCAACGGCTCGCCAACTTCTCGACGACGAAGATCCCGATGTCCGCGCTACCGCTTTGGGTGCGCTCAATCGACTTCAAAATCTCACCGAGGCAGAATTGCTAAGCGGTTTACGTGATCAACACACACTGGTTCTGCGTCGAGCATTACGCGAATCCGTTCGCTGGCAAGGCGATATTGACACTCCGATCACCAACACAATCGCGCAACGAATCACGGAACTACTCAATCATCCCGATCCCTTAGTAGTCGAGGCTGCCGCATGGGCAAGTGGCGAGCGACCAACGTTGGATTCAACCATCGATCGCCTCATGCAACTAGTTGAACATCATGAAGACGCACTAGTGCGCGAATCGGCCGTTGCCGCGCTCGGCGCAATTGGTAACGAACGCGCACTGCCAGTCATTTTGTTGGCTACTAACGATCGCGCCACGGTGCGTCGCCGAGCCATCATTGCGCTTGCGCCATTTTCGGGAGACGACGTCGATGCCGCATTACAAAAGGCATTAAGTGATCGCGATTGGCAAGTGCGCCAAGCCGCTGAGGATTTACTGGCCGAGTGACCGCTTAATCCATAAACATGACGCGCAATGCTTCGAACGATTCGATGCAATGTCCTGCGCCCATAACTACCGATTCAAGCGGAGCATCAACAAGGCGAACCGGCACATCTGTTTCCGATTCAATCCGAAGGTCAAGGCCGCGCAACATTCCGCCGCCGCCCACAAGGTAAATGCCTTGTTCGATGAGATCTTGGGCTAATTCCGGTGGCGCCTGACCTAAACAAGCAATCACCGCATCCACCATCGCCGAGACTGGCTCGTCAATTGCTTCACGAACTTCTTCGGCCGTCAATATGACGGTCTTCGGTAGACCACTCATTAATTCGCGGCCTCGTACTTCGGCGGCGTATTCATTTTCGGTTGGCCAGGCCGAACCAATCGTGACTTTGATTTCCTCTGCGGTTCGCTCACCGACAGCAATGCCATATTCGCGACGAATGTAGGTCTGGATCGCGGCGTCAATATCGAAACTGCCAACGCGAACAGCTTCGAGTGCAACAACTCCGCCTAAAGAAATAAGGGCAACTTCGGAAGTGCCGCCACCAATATCGATGACCATGTTGCCCAGCGGTTCGTTAATCGGAAGACCCGAACCAATGGCGGCAGCCATTGGTTGTTCAATTAAATGTGCTTCCGCCGCACCGGCTCGACGCGCCGCTTCAATAACGGCGCGTTGTTCAACGGCGGTAATCGCTGAAGGAACACAAATAACAACCCGTGGTCGATTAAAACGATTCACGCCCACTCGTTGCAATAGCAAACGAATCATGCGCTGTGTCACTTCAAAGTCTGTAATCGCGCCTTTACGAAGCGGTCGAACTGCGACGATATAACTCGGCGTGCGACCGATCATTTGCCACGCTTCGTGGCCCATTGCCAACACTTCTTGAGTGCGACTGTTTAACGCGATAACCGATGGCTCGTTAAGAACGATTCCTTCGCCGCGCACATACACAAGCGTGTTGGCTGTACCTAAATCAATTGCTAAATCTCTCGCCACTTAGCGACTCCTGGGCGTACGTTCGTTGACCGAACGAACCGGCCGCGGCGGTGACTTCGGTTGCGGCGGACGCGATAACGCGTCCATCTCACGCTGAAATTCATCCAGTGAATGCATGAAATTTTTCGGACGGCGGTGGCGAGCCACCACTATCAACGATCCAGCAATACACAAAACAAAAAATGCGAGAAGAAATCCAACACCGCTCATCACTTCACCCCCGCGGATGAAACGTTTTCGGTAACAACTTCAATATGTTGCGCGGAACGTGCCCATTGTGCGCCGCCATTATGAAATTCTTTTTTCCAAATCGGAATCGTCGCTTTCAATGTGTCAATGCCAAATTGCGCGGCGGCGAACGCCGAACCGCGATGCGGCGTCGAAACGGCCACGATCACTGATGACTCGCTGAGCCTCACCGTTCCATGTCGATGCCAAAGAACAATGCGACCAAGGTCAGGCCATTGATTTCGCATTTCACTGGCGAGTTGCAATAAACGCGGTTCGACTTCCTCGGCCCACGCCTCGTAATCAATATGGGTCACGCCCGTTGCACCATCGGCATGATCACGTACAAGTCCCGAAAATAAGACAACTGCTCCGCACTGAGGCAACGCCACCCAATCATTGGCTGTGCCAATGTCTAACGGGTTTTCGGTAAGGGCTACCCAGGTGTCGGAGTCAGGAACGGCGAAAGCCACGTCTCCATCGTAGTGGGGGGCGCGTACCCCTCAACCGGCTTGGCCACTACCGTGACGACGTGGCAACTCCCGATGATTTCGGTGAGGACGACGGTGGATCGATTCCACCGCCTCCCGACGACCGTCTCTGGCGACATCCTTCCGAGGTCGCATCGCAGTCGCGCCATGTTGCGGTGCTAGAGAAAACCAAAAAATCGCAAGGCGTATCGGTCTTTGTGCGCATTATCGCTCTCGGCCTTGCGCTCACAATCTTTGTTGGCGTCGGCACATTTGCCGTCATTGAATCAGCACGATTGGCATCGTTGGAAACGCAATCCGATACCCGACCCATGCTTGGCGTTTGGGTAGCGGCCAATGAAGGCAAGGGCGCACTTATCACGTCAGTGACCTCTGGATCGCCGGCCGAAGTGGCACAACTCAAAGTTGGTGATGTCATAACCGCGATCGACGGAATGGAAATCGATCATTCAACTTCCTTGCCCGGCATTATCTCGAGTCGCCAAATTGGCGATGTCGTAACCGTTAGTTACACACGCAATGAAGAACCGCGTTGGGTGAACGCCACATTGATGGCATTGCACATTAAATAAATCGCGTTCGCAGTTTTTATTTCGGCTTGCGAAGATGCCGACGCACAAAATATGCAACTGTTCCCGCGGTAGCGACTGCAAAGACACCCGCAACTCCAAGAGCAATGTTTTGGCGATGACGCGGTGTCAGACGCGCCCACGGACCACCGCGATCGGATTCGACGTACGCCTCTTCATGGCTGTACTCGGCTTGCCAACCTAAGTCACGTAATTTTTCATTAGCGACAACCCACGATTCCGACGTTGCCACCACGGTGTCAGGGTGACCAAGCGCAAAACCAAAACGTTCACCGAGACGCGCAATGAGGTGCGCAAACGGACGAGCAAGTCGCACACGCGCTGTCGGACCTTTTAATTCCCGTACTTGTTTCACGGTGATCCAGCCATCGGGTGCAACGTTTAAAGCACCATCAATACGTGACTGACATGCCACCAATGTCGCCGAAACAACGTCGTCGATATGAACAAATTGCACGGGCGTATGTTCATCACTGGTTTGTAAACCGGTTGTCGACCACGGTGATCGAGCGAGCCACTTTCCATTCTCCGGGCCAACCACAACCGTCGGGCGCATAATGGCGCAATGCGCGCCATGGCCACTGGCCCAATTACGACAGATTCGTTCTAATTCGGCTCGCTCAACTGCACCCTGAATTTCCGGGTCTGGTCGTACCGGATCCGATTCTCTCAGTGGAACCGGATTGGTGGCGCGCACACCATAAACAAGGGCCGATGAGATAACGACGAGTTGGGCAACTCTGGCTACTGATGTAAGCGATGAAAGAAAAAGTCGAGTCGCACCAAGATCAATGTCCGATCCCCCAGAACCATCGATATCTAACCCCGAACGTGCGCCAGCCAACACCACTTTGGTGGCGTCATGCAGGTATGGAACTAAACGCGAGTCATCCAATTTGAAAGGCGCCACTACTAATTCGGCATTCGTCTCCAACTTCGCCGTTAAACCGCGTGGATCGGGACGAGATCCAACTGCGACCACTCGGTCAATTCCCTCAGCGGTGAGAGCGGCGCGGACCAAGCGCCGACCAAGCGGCAATTCCGCACCCGTGATCACAACGATCTCACCCACATGGTCATTCTGTCGCGTTGAGGTCACCCACGCCGAGCGCGGGACCGGCACCGACATTTCCGGCCTAGCCTGAAAGCGTGAGTATGCCCCCTGACCCTTTTGCTAATTCCGGTGACGAGCCTGAAAAGAACCCGTTTGCAGGAATGCCGATCTTCGGCGACCTCGCGCGCATGATGGCAGGACAAGATTCCTTGGGTTGGGACGCAGCGCGCCAGTTAGCAATTTCAGTAGCCACCGATGGCAAGCCAGAAGCAAACGTCGACCCGTTAGCCCGACAATCGTTTGAACAACTCGCGCATATTGCGGAATTACATGTGGGTGCCGCCACCGGTTTACCGACATCACATTCTGGATCGGGAATTTCGCTTCTACCCGTTACGCGCACACAGTGGGCCGTCACGACATTAGATACATGGAAACCACTGTTCGAACATTTGGCCAGTTCCTTACAACCAGCGGAAATGGAAATCTCACCCAACGATCCAATGGCATTTTTGGCTCCGATTATGAAGATGGTCGGACCGATGATGATTGGTATGACCGCCGGATCAATGGTTGGACATCTTTCACGCCGCGCCTTCGGTCAATACGATCTCCCTATCCCCCGCGCTCGTAAAGACGATGTCATGGTGGTGAGTGCGAACGTTGATGAGTTTGCTTCCGAATGGTCATTACCCACTGAAGATCTGCGTATGTGGGTCTGTTTACAAGAAATCACCACGCATACGGTGTTTCGTTCAGCATCGGTACGCGATGCCATTAACGATTTGATGACTACGTACGTTTCCTCATTTGAAACGTCGTCGAACGATCTTGATGGTCGACTTGCGGGACTCGACTTTTCCGACCCCGACCAACTCACCAATTTAGATTCACTTTTTTCTGATCCGGAAATGATTCTGGGCGCAATACAAAGTGATACCCAACGTGCTTTGTTACCTCGTTTTGAAGCAATCACTTGTGCAATTGTTGGGTATGTCGATCACATTGTTGACCACATCGCGGCTCAACTCCTCACTAACGGTTCCATGATTTCTGAAGCGGTACGCCGTCGTCGGGTTGAAGCCGATTCGTCGGATCGTTTTGTCGAAAAACTCTTTGGACTTGAACTCACCCAAGAGGCTTACGATCGCGGCACTGCATTTGTGCAAGGTGTTGTCGAGCGCGCAGGCAATGATGCACTTATTCGTCTTTTCGAATCCGATATGACGCTGCCGACACCAGCTGAAGTCGACGCACCTGGGTTATGGCTCGCTCGTTTGGAATTCAGTTAAACATTCCAACGTTTTAAAGTTCGTCGTCCCACGCTTCAGGGTCGAAAATGCGGCCCCGCCGACGATGTTCTGGTTGCGATTGCGGCAAAGGTTTGGGCGGACGGCCATTTTCGATATCGGTATCGTCGTCGTTTTGTTCATCGAAAACTGACGTGACTTTGGCATCAAGTCGCATCCAGCGACGAGCCGCATCATGGCGAACAACGCCATCTTTATCGACCGGATCATGAGGAATTGACCGAGAGAAAATGCTCGGGTCGGGAGAGAAACCGAGATCGGCGGCAGAACGATGCATCGCAATTGCGGGATGACGTTCGTCGATTACAACTGCTACTCGCCGTCGAGGAATGAGTCGACGACGAGTTGGCAATTTGCCGCGAGCGAGATTGCGCAGGCCAACGAAATACGAGACCAAAGCCACCAGTGCGACAATTGCAATTAAGGCGAATCCGGGCGCTGCGGGAATGGGAATGACTACCGGGATAAGAGCACCGATAACCCAAATCAATTGGAATCGCGTTTCGAATTTGGCGAAGGACCGACCGCGGTTGGCATCGGGAGCATCGCGTTGCACGATCGAATCAAACGATTGCTTCGCCGCGCTGCTCATAGCGCCGACTAAAGCAGAAAGTATTGCGGCACCAAATAGTCCGCCAAGCAACGCGGTGGCAATGCCTCCCAGCACCATGATGACAAGGCTTCCCATCAAGATGCGCTCTTCGACTAAATGTTTTCGAAGCCACGGTGCCGCCACGGCGCCGATAAAGAAACCAATTTGTGCCGTCGCCGCAACAACACCTAACTGCCATAACGGCGCGCCATCGTTTTTGAAATCGAACGCCAACATGAAAGATAAGAAACCGACAATGCCGCGAATAAGGCCCATGGCCGATGACGCCAACAAAATGCCCGCGCTACGTAATTCTTCTCGTTCAGTTTCATCTTCGGGAGTGACCGCCACCCGAGTTGGCGGCAACTTGAAAGCCAACACCGTACCGAAAAGAAAAACAACGAAACCTAAGGCGACGGTGGCTTCGCCTCCACCAATTTTGTAAAAAATGCCGCCCGGTATTGCGGCGATAACTACTGCGACGGCTGAAAGCTGCGTGAGTTTGGAGTTTGCGAGAACTAATTCTTCATCGCTATGGACGCATCCAGGCACTACCGCGCTTTTCGAAATTGAATACACCTTTTGCATGATCAACATGCCAAACGCTTCGGGGTAGAACCACAACGTGTTCATATGTTGAACAACGAGGTATGCCAGCACGGCCCGCGCCGCTAAAGAACCGACGATGATCCATCGACGACCACCTTTAATACGATCGATTAACGGACCAATAACCGGAGCCGCAACCGCAAAGGGCGCGATGGTGAGCACGAGATAGAGAGCGACTCGCCAGCGCGCTTGAGTGAAATCGAGAGAGAAAAAGACCGATCCCGCCAGGCCGATGGCAAACAGTGCATCACCAGAGACCGATGCAGCATGAGTACGCGCCAACCTTGTAAACGGCGAAGCCGCCCACGGCCGACGGGGATCGCGGGTAGCGCCGGAGGTGAGGGGCGGAGAGGTCGGCACCCGATCCATGCTACGGGGCGAAGGTGACAATGGGATTAACGCCGAGGAACATCAAATTTGTAGCCCAATCCCCGAATCGTCACGATCTTGCGCGGCGCAGTGGGATCGGTTTCTACTTTTGCTCGCAAACGTTTGATGTGGACATCGAGCGTTTTGGTATCGCCGACATAATCACTCCCCCAGACGCGATCGATAAGGATTTCGCGCGTCAGCACTCGTCCCGCGTTTTCCATTAGGAGAGCTAATAATTCAAACTCTTTTAGCGGCATGCGCACTAATTCACCACCCACGGTGACTTCATGGCGTTGTTGATCAACCGAAACATCACCGATTGTGATCGCATCACTAGCGGGATCATCATCAATGTCGTTCTCTGGCCGTCGACGGCGCAATGCAGCTCGAATTCGAGCAACAAGTTCACGTAAGCGATAAGGCTTCGCTACGTAGTCGTCGGCGCCAACCTCTAGACCAACAACGGTGTCGATCTCTGATGCTTTCGCCGTCACCATGATGATGGGTACATCAGAAGACGTTCGTATTTGACGACAGACATCGATACCCGAAAGTTTCGGCAACATCACATCTAAGAGAACGAGGTCGGGCTGAGTTTGTTCAAACTTCTCTAACGCCTCAACACCATCACGAGCTACTTCAACCGTAAAACCCTCGCGGGTTAACCCGATGGTGAGACCTTCGATAAAGGAATCCTCATCCTCCACAACCAAAATTTTGGGAATGACGTTGCCACTCATGATTCAGATCCGCGCAACGGACTTTTCGATTCTGCCGCTACGGACGACAGAAACGTCAAAGTAAATGTAGAGCCCTCACCTAAACGGGAATCGACAACGACGTCGGCGTCGTGGTTGTAGGCGATATGTCGAACAATGGAAAGACCCAGACCATTTCCGCCGGTCTCTCGGCTACGTGCGTGATCAACGCGATAGAAACGCTCAAAGATGCGATCTAAATCTTTACTTGGGATACCGATACCAGAGTCAGTAACCAATACTTCTGGTCGATCGTTATGGCAACGCACCATCACTTCGACTGTTGATCCATCCTCGGAATACTTAATGGCATTGTCAACCAAATTCGAAATCGCCGAAGCCAGTTGACGAAAATCGCCTGTTACCGAAACCTCTGGCGAGCCTTTGCGATGCAGCAGAGCAATGGAGCGCTCTTCGGCTAATGGCTGCAACTGTTCGAACACATACGCCACCACCGCATGCAGATCGACCGTTGCTTTTTGTAACGATTTCACGTTTTCGATCGACGACAACAAAAGAAGTTCGTCGACGATTTCGGCTAAACGCAATGATTCGTTATGAATTCTCGTTGCCAACCGCCGCAAAACTTCTGGATCGGGTTCATCCGCCATCGTTTCGGCCAAAAGACCAATTGCACCAACTGGAGTTTTTAATTCGTGACTGACATTGGCTACGAAATCAGTTTTCACTGATTCCAATTGCAAACGTTCCGTGATGTCCTCCACGAAGACGACAATCCCAAATGGACGGGCCAGGGCTGTGAGATTCATGGCGCGTCGTGGAGGCCCATAAAGTTCTATGGCCGTTGTGGCCGTCGCTTCTTGTCGGGCCCGTGCGATCAATTCGGCAACGGCGGCGCCAATTAACGCCTCACTTAACTGCGATTCAACAATTGGCTTGGCGGCCTCGTTCGCACCGAGAAGATTGCCATCGTCATCCACCACGATGACCGCCGTTGGCAACGCATCAAGCGTTGCCTGCAATCGTGAGAGTTCATTGCGTAACTGAACTCGTTCACCACGAGCCTCAGTTAGAGCGCGGTCGAATGCCGACGACAATTCGTCGAGATCTCCCGCTTCTGCCGCCGGTCCCAATGAAATTTCCATTTGCGAAGCCAGAGTTGAAAGACGGCGACGTAATGCAAGTTTGGCTAACGACGTGCCGATAATGACGCCCAGAACGACAGCCAAAACAATGACGAGAATCGTCACTCGGGTTCGTCCTCCACTTCGCCCGAACCGCCGAGCGGATTGAGTTCTGCAAATGATGCACGCGCTTGTAATCGAGCAGCACCAGTTTGTTCGGGTAACCAGCCGGTCACCATGTATTGAACGCGCTGACCAATGTTGACCGCATGGTCACCAATACGCTCGAAATAACGACCTACCAATGCCAACTGCACGGCTGGTTGAAGTCCGAGAGTTTGCCCGGCATGAGTTTCAAAAATTGCTTCGATGTAATCGCCGTGGATCACATCGAGACTGTCATCGATATCGTCAATGGCGGCGCCCAAACTGGCATTGCGCGTGACGTAGGCATCGAGCGAAAGTTTGACCAAACGCAATGCCTCTTCACTCATTCGTTCAATTAATCCGCGTAACCGTGGTGTGAGATCTGCACCATAAATACGACGGGCGGCTTTTGCGACGTTCACCATGAGGTCTCCGGAGCGCTCCAACTCGCCGGTTAACCACACTGCAGTAACAATCGAGCGCAAATCAGATGCCATCGGCTGTTGCAGTGCCAAGACGTTGTAACAACGTTCTTCGATCCGCAACGACAACGCATCGATTTCATCGTCAGCATCGATCAACGCCATCGCACCAGCCATATCGCCACCTAACAAGACTTCTGTTCCGCGGGGAATGAACTCAGCCACCATGGCACCGAGACGAACGATTTCATCTCGGATCTCATCTAGTTCGTGGTGAAAGCTTTTTCTTTGTTCGGGCATGGTCGACTCCTCAGTCGCACTGCGTCAATCAGCCGAATCGGCCTGTGACGTAGTTTTCGGTGCGCTCATCGGCGGGGGCGGAAAAAATCTTGTCGGTCATGTCGTATTCCACCAAGACACCTGTGCGGGTATCGCTTTCGGAATTGACTTCGGTTGTAAAAAAGGCGGTGCGGTCACTCACGCGAGCGGCTTGTTGCATGTTGTGAGTCACGATGATGATCGTGTAATCCGCTTTCAATTCTTGCATCAGGTCTTCAATACGTGCGGTTGCAATTGGATCTAGAGCCGAACAAGGCTCGTCCATCAAAATCACTTCTGGTTCGACGGCAATCGCTCGAGCAATACATAAACGCTGTTGCTGACCGCCCGACAAACCCATCGCCGATTTTTTCAGACGGTCTTTTACTTCGTCCCATAACGCTGCTCGGCGAAGCGCCTGTTCCACGATGTCGTCGAGGTTGCCTTTTTTACCGGCGAGTTTCGGACCAAAAGCAATGTTGTCGTAAATAGATTTCGGAAATGGATTCGGCTTTTGGAACACCATGCCGATGCGCTTTCGCACTTCCACTGGATCAATGCGATCGTCGTATAGATCGATGCCGTGATAAAGGATCTTGCCCTCAACACGCGCACCCTCAATAAGATCATTCATCCGATCGAAGCAACGCAACACCGTTGACTTTCCGCAACCCGACGGACCAATAAAGGCCGTGATTTCATTCATATGAACGTCGAGATTCACATTACGTACCGCGCGGAAACCTCCGTAATACACCTCTAGATCGCGCACGCCGAAAACGATCTCGGGTGTTTTCACCGGTTCATCATTTCCGACTGTGGGAGTTTCGGGTATCGACATAGAACTCGCCGCCTTAGGTAATTGCGTGCCGATTTGGGTAGAAGAGGAGTCAGTCATCATGCGTTGTGCTTTCTTGCAATTCGAGCCGAGATGATGCGGGCCAAAACCGTGAAGAGAAACACGATGGCCACCAATGTAAGGGCCGCTCCCCATGCTCGCGCTTGCGAAGCGGCGTAAGGGGCCTGGGCGTTGCCAAAAATCTGCACTGACAACGCCGTCATCGGTCCGTTAAAGAGATCGATATTGAGTTTGCGGGCGGCACCAATAGTGAACACCAAAGGTGCGGTCTCGCCGGCGGCACGGGCAATAGCCAACATGACACCCGAGATGATTCCACCCGAGGCGGCCGGCAGAACCACCGTGACAATCGTTCGCCATTTGCGATTACCAAGCGCGTAACTTGCCTGCCGTAATTCATCGGGAACTAAGCGAAGCATTTCTTCCGATGAACGAATAACGATCGGCAACATCAAGCACGCCAACGCCAACGCGCCACCAAAGCCGCTTAACCCAAACGTCAATGTCCAAACCGTGTAGATGAACAAACCCATCACGATGGAGGGAACACCGGTCATAACATCGGACATCAAACGAACGGCGCGGGCTAAGCGCGACTTGCCGCCATATTCGTTCAAATACACCGCACCCAAAATTCCCAGCGGTACCGCCATGATGGCGGCGCCCAAAGTGATGAGGATTGTTCCAACGATGGCCGGGCCCATTCCCCCGCCGGCGCGACGCGTAACGGCCGGCAAATCTTCGGTGAACCAAGCAACGGAAATCTGCCCGATTCCTTTCATCACCACATATCCAATGACCAATGCCAGTGGAATAAGCGCAACGAGCACTGAACCAAGCATCCATATTGATGAAGCGCGGTTCTTGATGCGCCGTGATCGACTTAACGTCGCTTCAACTAATTCTCTTTCCAAGTTGGTGTAATCGCGAGTCGCAGTCATCTCATAACCCCTGACTACGACGATCGAATCGCACGACAATGCTGCGCGCCAACACGTTCACCACGATTGTGACCAAGAACAACACCACACCTAATCCAATAAGTGCCGCGCGGAACGTTCCTGATGATTCTCCAAATTGATTAACAATGACGGCCGCCATTGAATCGCCAGGTTCAAATAAGTGTGAAGTGATTTGTGCCGATGAACCAATCACCAAGGCCACAGCAATGGTCTCGCCCATTGCTCGCCCAAGTCCGAGCATGACTGCTCCCACAATGCCGCCGCGGCTCCACGGCAAAACGGCGGAGCGAATCATTTCCCAACGTGTAGCGCCCATCCCGTAGGCCGCTTCGCGTTGTGCGCTGGGAACCGTTGCGATCACTTCACGACTTAATGACGTGATGATGGGCGTGATCATGATGGCGAGAATGATTCCGGCAGTCATAAAACTGCGACCGCTATCGCCATAAAAAATCCATCCGAGTACCGGAATGCCGTCAACAGCTGAACTAATTGATGAATACACCGGCCCGATAAACGGAGCGAGAACGATAATTCCCCATAATCCGTAAACGACCGACGGGATTGCGGCGAGCAAATCCATGACATACACAATGGGGCGACGAAAACGACGTGGAGCTGCTTCGTTTGTGTACAACGCAATCCCCAAACTCACGGGAACCGAAAGCACAACGGCAATTACCGACGACAACAATGTGCCGTAAATAAATGCCAGGGCGCCGAACTTTCCGTCAGCCGGCACCCAGTCAGTCGAGAATAAAAGCGAAAAACCTTGTTCGGAAAACGCCGGCCACGCTTCACGTGTTGTTGAGAATGCAATGAGCGCCAGAATGGCTAAAACAAATAAGCCCGATAAAAGGGCGAGTTTGGAAAAAAGTTGGTCACCCCGTCGACGTGATGAACCCATATCAAATTGCTCGCGAGGATTCCCCGAGTTGCCTCGGGGAATCTCACGTTCATCGTCGGTGGTTGTAACCGTCACTTGCTACCCGAATCAACCTTGAATTTGTGCGATTTGTGCAATTGCTTTTGTGCGAAGGCTTTCGGGAAGAGGAGCAAAACTTGCATCCTTGGCGATCTCTTGGCCTTCGTTGAGAAGGTAGTTCAACCAGCCCTTAATTGCGGCCGCCTTTGATTGTGGATTGACGTACACCAATACATAGGTCGGGGCCACGATCGGATAGGCGTTGGCGCCAGCGGCATTGAGCGGGTTGTACGTGAGGTCCGCCTTGGGCTCCACGCCGGCTAACGCAGCAGTGGTGTTTTCCAAGGTGGGAGCAACGAAGTTGCCATCCTTGTTCTTGATCTTGGCGGTTGACAATCCGGTTGCCGAGGCATCGGCCAAATCGACATAGCCGATGGCACCGTTGGTGTCTTTCACAACTTGAGCCACACCGGCGTTACCTTTAGCAGCGGTCGCCTTGGGCCACGCCACCGAATCGCCGGCTGTCACAGTAAATATGCTCGGAGCCACGGCGGTGAGGTATTTCGAAAAATTCGAAGTGGTTCCCGAACCATCGGAGCGCACTGCAACGGTGATTGCGGTCGAAGGCAGCGTTACACCTGAGTTATCAGCGGCAATGGCCGGATCATTCCAGGTTGTGATTGTTCCCATGAAAATTTTCGCCAGCGTTTCCGGTGAGAGTTTGAGTTCTTTCACACCTGACAAGTTGTAGGAGACCGTGATGGGTGCGGCCACCGTCGGGAAGTAAAGGAACGGTCCTTTGAAATTCGCTTTCTCGTCGTCTTTCACGAGGCTGTCCGATGCGCCCCAATCAGATGTGCCCGCGGCTAAATCTTTTTTGCCTTGACCGGATCCGACCGAGTTGTAGTTGACGGTGAGGTCAGGCGCGAAGTCGGCGAAATCTGCGATTGCATCTTCGTAAAAAATTTTGGGGAAGGTTGCACCTGAACCGTTCAAAGTTCCGGTAAGCGCTTCGTAGTCATAATCGGATGACTTACCGCCGCCACTTGATGAAGATGATCCGCCGCAAGCGGCTGCGACGAGGCCGATGGCCACCAGAATCGCCAGTAACCATGTGAAGCGTTGCTTCGAAGTTCGCAAGGTGTACTCCTGTACGTGAACCCAAGAATTGGGGGGTGGTTTGCGTTGCACTTTTGTGAACGGGATCAACCTAAAACGTCAAGATTGCCGAAAAGCCATCTGAAAGTGGACAGAAAGTGAACTTTTCCGATGACCCAAAAAACGGGGTCATTGCGCCGGCATTTAGGGCACTACTGAGTTCAAACTTCCGAGGAGATCCGCATCGTGCCCATAGGTAAGTAGCGACGCCGCGTCCTTTAGGAGCACCCATTGCAATTGATCAACTTCATCATTGGGTTGGAACGCAACCGTCGGATCTTTTTGTTGCATCGCCCAGTAGCGCACCAATTTCGGACGACCTTGGCTGTCGCTATAGGTAACCGATTGCAACTCCGCGCCAAGCACACAATCGAATCCTGTTTCTTCCCAAACTTCTCGCCATGCCGCTTGCTCAAAATTTTCGCCAGCATCGAGTTTTCCTTTTGGAAATGTCCAATCGGAATACTTCGGACGATGCACTAAGGCAACTTCAATTCCGTTTGTATTTTGTCGCCAAATCACGCCGCCGGCAGCATGCACCGCAAATTCATCATCGTGATTTTCTAAAGCTGTTCGAGTCATAACGAACTTGAGGACTTCGCCAAATTCTCAAACGACATATGCGCATTGATTCCTTTGGTATGCGGAATCTTTTTCCAACAACTCTCCGAATCAAGATGCCACGCCAATTGATCGTCATCAAGATTGATCTGCACGACTTGGTCAATTGCGAGAGCAAGTTTTTCGTCTTCAATGGGGACGAGCGCTTCAACGCGATCATCTAAGTTGCGCGGCATTAAGTCGGCCGAACCGATGTAACGAATCGGCGAGCCATTATCGCCATGAGCAAAACAATAAATGCGGGAATGTTCTAAGTACTTGCCCACTATTGACCGCACACGGATATTTTCCGATAAGCCGGGAACACCCGGACGCAAACAACAAATACCGCGCACGATGAGATCAATAGAAACGCCCGCTTTTGATGCGGCATAAAGCGCATCAATGATTTTGGCGTCAACCAAACTATTCATCTTTAAAACAATGCGACCTTCGTTCCCATACGACATCTCGTTTTCAATTAACGACGTGATCCCTGAACGAGTTGTAGATGGCGATACAAGCAATTTCGTAAATTGAGGCTCACGGGCAAAACCAGTAAGCAAATTAAAAAGCTGTGTGAGGTCAGCGCCGACTGCGTCATCCGCAGTGAACAAACTCAAGTCTTCGTAGAGTCGCGCCGTTTTGGGGTTGTAGTTGCCAGTGCCGATATGGCAGTAACGACGGATGCCATCGGATTCTTGACGCACGACCAGTGTGGTCTTGGTGTGGATTTTCAAGCCCATTAATCCGTACACCACGTGAACACCGGCTTTTTCTAACTCACGGGCCCAGCCGATGTTCTTTTTCTCGTCGAAACGAGCCTTCAACTCGACTAGCGCGGCAACTTGTTTGCCCCGTTCGGCTGCTCGCACCAGCGATTGAATGATCGAAGTGTCAGACGATGTGCGATACAGCGTCAGTTTGATAGCCAAAACATTGGGATCGTTGGACGCCTGACGAATGAATTCTTCAACCGAGGAAGAAAATGATTCATACGGGTGATGAAGCAAAACATCGCCAGATCGAATGACGGAGAAAATATCGACGGGCTCATCGGGATCGGGACTGGCTAGTCGTGATTGCGTAACTGGCGTCCACGATTCGTCTTTTAGTTCCGGACGATCCAGTGCATGCACTGCCCATAGCCCACTTAAATCCAACGGAGCAGCGGAACGATAAATATCTTCGGGGTGTAAATCGAGTTCGTCGACGAGAAATTCGAGTGTCTCGTCGTCCATCGTCTCGGCGATTTCTAAACGCACCGCTTTACCAAAACGGCGTCGACGTAGTTCATGTTCAATCGTGGCCAACAAATCGTCGGCCTCTTCTTCTTCTAAAACGAGATCAGCGTTGCGGGTGACGCGGAACGCGTGCACGGCGCCGGTTTCCATTCCGGGAAACAATTCATCGAGATGTGCGGCAATTATTTGCTCAAGGGGAACAAAACGCTCGCCATCAGGCATAACGACAAATCGAGGCAGAAGGTTCGGAACTTTTACGCGAGCGAATCGACGATCACCGCTTAAAGGATTACGAACATCAATTGCCAAATTCAACGAGAGATCAGAGATATACGGAAATGGATGTCCGGGATCGACCGCCAAGGGCGTTAGTACGGGAAATATCTGGTCATCGAAGACAGTGTCGAGATATTTGCGATCGTCTTCGTCCAAATCTTCGTACTTCGAAAAAACAATCCCGTTCGCCGCTAAAGCAGGAACTAAATCATTGAGGAAAATCGCTTCGGCATGATGAGTTAAACCAACGACACGCTGATGGATTTCGCGTAATTGTTGTTTGGCCGTGCGACCGTCAGGTGCTCGTTTTGTGATTCCGGCATCAACTCGTTGTTTGAGACCAGCGACGCGCACTTGAAAAAACTCGTCAAGATTTTGCGTGAAGATCGCCAGAAACTTGGCGCGTTCCAAAAGAGGCGTCTCGGCAACGCAACTTAAAGAAAGAACGCGTTCATTGAAGTCCAACCATGAAAGTTCACGATTGAGATACCGCTCCGGAGAATCGGCTAGTTCAGCAGGCGTGAGATGCACGACCGGCTGAGGAACTCCTAGTTGCCGCACTTCTCCGCCCATATGCAACCTTTACTCTTCGGGAACGCCGAGATCCCATTCAAGGACGAGATTTTCACGTTCCGCATCGCGTGCAACACGCTCACGATTACGACGGAACTGTGGATCGTGCGGAGGAAGCAATAAAAGTCGCGCCATCACACGGGCACGGAATTCGTCAATCAATCCACGTACCTCTGATTCACCGCGAACTTCCCAATGGGGAGCCACCGGCCCGAGATACACCACTTGGACGTAGCCCCGTGGTGGTTGGTTGGTTTCGACTTCAGTCACTGACATTTGCTGTATTCCTTCGCCGGCAGGGGCCAAATCCTACCGAAAACGGCTCAAAATGGCCTAACCCGTTTCCTTACATGAGTTTTCGCCCCTATTCCGTACCGTGCCCCCCATGGAAACCACCTCTAGCCCGACAGCGACATCTGATTCCGATTCATTCCAGGCGGAAACCCCCACCGATTGGATGAGTCATGGCAATTGTCGCCATGAACCCCCCTCAACCTTCTTTCCCTCTGATGGCGTCGGCGTTGAAAACGCCAAGAAAATCTGCGCCACCTGCCCAGTGATCGAAGAATGTCTGAGTTACGCATTAGATAACCGCATCGATCACGGCGTTTGGGGCGGCACCTCTGAACGTCAACGTCGTCGCATTTTGCGCAGCCGTCGTTCCGTGGCGAGTTCACTTAAAAACAGTTAACTCTTTGCACGGCATGAAAAATCGGCAAGGATCTTTTCGTGCTCGAATGCGTCGTCAATATCAGCGAAGGTCGCGATAGCGCGACGCTCGAACTCTTGAGTCAAGTGTGCGAGCGCAATCTGCTCGACGTACACACCGATGCCGATCACAATCGCAGTGTCTTTACATTGATTGGCACGAAAGCACCGCGCCGACTCGCCGAAGCCGCAGTGCAACATCTCTCACTTTCTCAACATCAAGGTGTTCATCCCCGAATTGGTGTTGTTGATGTCGTTCCATTCGTTCCGCTGGGAACTAGCACCATGCACGATGCCGAAGTTGCGCGTGACGAATTTGCACAATGGTTTGCCGAAACATTTGCCGTTCCAGTTTTTCTTTATGGACCGGAACGAACGCTGCCAACTATTCGGCGCGATGCATTCACCGCTCTGCAGCCGCAATACGGCCCTTCACAACCTCATGCAACCGCCGGGGCGGCCGCCGTTGGTTGTCGTCCCATTCTTGTTGCTTGGAATATTTGGTTAACCGATGCCGATCTTTCGCTAGCGAAAGAATTAGCGAAATCACTGCGTAACGAACACTTGCGCACACTTGGACTTCAAGTCGGTGCGCTCACCCAAGTTTCCATGAATGTCATCGCACCCGATGAAATTGATTTCCTCGCCGTGCACGATGCCATTGCGCGCCAAACTCGAATTGAACGTTGTGAACTCGTGGGACTGGCGCCCGACGACGTCATTGCTCGTTACACGGCCGATCAACAGCAAATGCTGGATCTTTTGCCGAGTTCCGGAATTTTCGCCCGCCTCGCTGAGCGGGGAATCGTCGAAACTGATTAAGCAGTGCCGGTGCGAGCCGGTGCTTGAGCACGAGCCAACGCACGCTGACGACGAATACGGCGACGCTCACGCTCGCTCATTCCGCCCCAGATGCCGAACTTCTCGCCATTGGCGAGGGCATATTCGAGGCATTCATCACGAACAACACAGCCGCGGCACACTTCTTTGGCTTCGCGGGTGGAAGCACCTCGCTCGGGGAAGAACAGATCCGGATCGACGCCCAAGCAGTTGGCCAAGTCTTGCCATGCTTTGTCTTCAGTCAACATTGCGCTCAGTTCGTCCATTTCCCCGCTAACCCCGTTTTCGTAAGAACTTGCGACTGTGTAATTACACCGACGTGATTTTGCCCCTACTTCTGCGGAGCGGTCAAGCGGGATTGGGGTGAAAACGGGTCAAAATAAGCCAAAAGAACGAAAAAAGAGGACAAAAACCCCAATTTTTCAGGGTTTTTTTGTCCTCCTCTTCGTATCGAAGAAAGTTCAAATAATTCCGAAATTCTCCCGAAGGTCATTGGCGGAATTCAATGAACCGGCTGACTATTCAGCCATTCTCCTGGGGTTGAACTACCGACAATCGGCATCCCTAGATCCGACGCTTAGAGAGCGGCGGCAGCGCCAGCGATTACAACCAAGCCAGCACCAATTAATGCTGCTCCGGTAGCACCAGTGATTGTGTAGAACCGCTTATCGCTGGTTCCAAAGATTTCACCCGCCGCAATGGACGCCAATTCATCCTCGGAAATTTTGGTGGATGCCGTCTCCATAAAGGCCTCACGAATTTCTTCGGGAGTGACGTCAAATCCACGGGCACGTACTTCGGCAAACACCTTTTCGGAATCCTTGGCCAAATCCGCCAGATCTTTACTTAACTCGGGATCGTTGATCGTCGCTTCAATAAATCGAGATGCTTCGGCTTCGCTCATAAGAGCCTCCTTAATCAGTTTTAGAGGAGCGTTGCTGGGCAGGACGCGCCGCAACTGCTTTTCATTTCGAATTCAGGGATTGAACTCGACGCTAAAAATAAAGAACGAAGTTCAGGGGTAGAAATAATTGATTGCCTTGGAATACGAAAAACATTGGCAATTATCCAGCGCGGCGTCCCCGCAACATCTGCCGCTTGTTTTCGATGAAGTCGACCAGAACAAAATCGCCCAATGTCTCGGGTGTGGTGAAGAACGCTCGCCCACCGTTGAGTTCGGTCATCTTTGCCACGAATCCGCGCAGACGGGGATCAGGATCCAACATGAACGTATTGATACGAATGTTGTCGCGCGTACATAAATTCACTTCGCGCAATGTCGCATCAACGATTGCTTGGGTTGGCGGATATTGGAACTCCACTCGCCCACTTGGTGTCACCCAGGCGGTCGGCTCGCCATCGGTAATCATGATGATTTGTTTGGTGCCTGATTGACGTGACAACAAACGACGGGCAATTGAAAAACCGTGATGCATATTGGTTCCGTATACGAAATCCCATGAAACTTCAGGAAGTTCTTCGGGCTTTAATTCCCGAGCCGATTCGCTAAAGCCCACGATTCCTAAATAATCACGGGGGAACTTTGACGTAATTAATGCATGCAACGCCATCGTTACTTTTTTGGCTGGCAAAAAGTTGTCCCGCATTGGCATCGACAACGAAAGATCCACCATCAAAACTGTGCTGGAACGAACCAAATGTTCGGTGCGTTCAACTTCAAAATCTTCCGGTAGAAGATTGACTGGCGTTCCCCCACCCGTTCGTTGAATGGCGTTACGCACCGTACGACCAATATCCAAGTTAAACGGATCGCCAAATTCATAAGGTTTGGTGGAGTAATCGCGTTCATGACCAATACCAATACGAGAAACCTCGTGTTGGCCGGCTTTATCCATATCTAACTTGCGGAAAAGTTCATCAAGCGCGTTTTGGCCTAATTGTCGAATTCCCCGCGGCGTTAATTCGAGACGGCCCTCTTTGTTTTCAACGAGACCCGACTCTTCCAAACGCTTGGCCAATTTCGACATGGCATCAAGTGACTTGGCGGCATCATCACCTAACAAACGGCGTGCGCGATCTAAATCAACTTCCGCCAAAGCGCCAGGATTTGTGGCGCCTTTTAATAAGTTTTCCAATTGGTCAATATCGCCAAGTTCTTGCAGTAATTGGTTTGCTTCACCCATCGATAACGGATCGGAACCAGAAAAGTCATAGCGACGATTCCAATTCATATCGGGAAACATCTGCGCAAGATTTTGACCAAGTTGATCCATCTGCCAACGCAGATCCATATCTTCCAGCAATTGATCCGAAAGTGCTTGCATTTGCGCACGTTGTTCCGGCGTCATGGAATTCAACATCGCCTGCGCGGCGGCCATCCGTTGCGCCATGATTTCTAAAAGTTCATCAAGATTCTGCGGATTTTCCGGGAAGAAATCACCGAATCGTTCCATGAAGCCGTCGAAGTCAGGCTCTTCACCGCGTTGGCGCGCCTCAAGCATTTGATTGAGTTCGGCGAACATATCTTTCATACGCGCCATGTCTTCGGGAGAGAGATTTTCAACCGCTCCCGACATCTGATCCACGTATTGCTGCATTAACTGTTCGCGCAGTCGATCAATTAACTCGTCAAACTTTTCCCGCGCTTCTGAAGAAGTGAAATCGTAATTTTGTAAATCGCGGACCATGCCGGCGAGATCCGGTGAAAGCAGATCGAGATTGGCGTGCCGTTCGGCCGCAACTTCTTCTGTAAGTTCCTGGCGACGCGCATCTCCGCTTTGTCGCGCTTCTTCGGTCATCTCATCAATGGCGTCGCGTTCGGTCTCGATAACTTCACGTAGTTCGCGAGCAATATCGTCGTAAACGCCACCAAGGTCATGAGATTCGAGCGCTTCACGGCGCTTTTTGCGCAACTCTTCCAACATCTCGCGCAAACCTTGTAAACGTTCGCCGTCGTCATTGGTGAAGCCGGATTGCATCATGCGGCGTAGCGCTGCGTTTAAATCACCGTGATACAGAAGATCATCGGTGAGTTCGCTAAAAATGTCGGTGGCATCAAGATCAAACCCGACTTGTGTGCCATCCCAGCGGGAATAGCGAAAACGATTGGCTTTCGACATGCCTGAACCGTACCGTCATTGTTCACGATATGGCTGACGAATCCGCAAAATCCTCTTCGCAACTCGCCCAGCGTGGCGTTGCGCTCACTGCCAGCGGGGCATTTGGCGTCTCCGCCACCAGTGATTGGTCACGATGGGTAGCAACCGGCCGATTGCCGCAAAGCGCCGATGGTGCCGGTTTTGCCGTTGATTTCGCCAGCGATGTCGAATTGTTTTCTCAAATCGGGGCCAACGCGCTGCGCCTCACAATTGATTGGTCTCGCCTCGAACCCAAAAAAGGGGTTTGGGATGATGACGTGGTCGATCTTTATGGCGAGATTTTGCGCGCCGCCAAACAAAACAACATTGCCGTCTGGGCGGTACTGCATGACGGTCCGCTACCCGGATGGTTCAGTGATGATGAGCGCGGTTTTTCCAATGACGATGCGGTCAATCTGACATGGCCCCGCCATGTCGATCGCGTGGCCGAAACATTTGGTGACGCCGTTTCCGCTTGGGTGCCGGTTATGGATCCATTTACGCGCGCCCAGCAAAGTTTTCTCTTAGCCAATCGCCCTCCCGGAATCATCGATCAAGAAAAGTTCCTCAATCAACTATTCCAACTTCATTTGGCCTCATTTGCAGCGTTACGACTCTTAAAAAGCGGCGATCCAAAAGTTGTGTGTTGTCTTGATCTTTGCTCGACACACTCCGCCACGCGAACCCGTCAGCCCGAAGAACGAGAACTCGCGCAGAAGAACGCCGAATTTATCGATCGACTTCGTTTCGGCATCTGGCGACGGGCACTCCTTGATGGCGTTCTTGCCGTTCCTTATCTCGCCGAAAAAGAAATTGATGGATTAGCCGGTGCATACGATTTGATTGGTTTCACTTCACGAGGATCTCAATCGATCTTCGCTGATAATTCTTTTGCCGCTTATCCAACAAATCAACCAATGGCCGATGATGGCAATGCTCCTTGGGCGACGGGAATAGCCAATGACATTCGCCTATTACAAGAGACATTTGGCAAACGTTCACTGGCTCTTTTAGGCACCGGTGTGGTTGCCGCCAACGATGAATGGCGTTCCGAACATTTCTACGAAACGGTGGCGGTCACAAAAGAGGCGAAAAATGATGGCATCGATATTGCCGCCGGCTTTTGGGAATCGGGTATCGACAGTTGGACACCGGAATGTGGCTTGGAAATTCCCGACGGAATCATCGATCGCAACCGCAATCCGCGCCTGAGTGCCCGCGCCATGCTTGAGTGGTGAGCGCTATGAGTGAATCTTCTGCTGATGCCCAAACACTTGCGAAAGAACGGGCCGGACGTCATGCGGCGTCCTATGTCGAAAACGGAATGAAAGTTGGACTCGGCACCGGTTCGACGGCGTACTGGATGATCCAAGAATTAGGCGATCGCCAACTCGACATTGTTTGCACAGCCACTTCGCTGCAATCACATGAATTAGCGGAGTCACTCGGGTTGCGCGTCGTGGCGCCCGATGAAATTGGCGAACTCGATATCTGTATCGATGGCGCTGATGAAGTTGATCCACATTTCAATCTCACCAAAGGCGGCGGCGGTGCACATTGCCGAGAAAAAATCATCGCGATGATGGCGCCACGTTTTGTCATCGTTGTTGATGAATCAAAACTCGTTCCTGCTCTCGGTCCATTTGGGACACCTTTAGAGGTTTTAGATTTCGCTCCCAAAGTGGTTGCACAATCAGTGCGAGATTTGGGTGCCACCGAAATTCGTGTACGCGAAATGCGCACCGATAATGGCAACTTGATCATGGATGCGTTCTTCGGATTGATTGAAAATCCACCGGCCCGCGCTGAACAACTCGAACGAATTCCAGGCATCGTCGAACACGGAATCTTCCGTGGATCAATGGTGGAACGAGTTGTCGTCGCCAGCCCAGATGGCGTGCGCGAATTAGTTAACGAAGATCGTTAACGACTGCGATATTGCGCACGCGGTCCAACAGAGTCTTTGTTCAATCGCTTGGAAAGGTGCAGACCTTCCAAGATGAACTCAACGGCGCTGGCGATCATTGCCGGCGTGGGTTCTGAACTTCCTGCGTTTACAAGATCAGATTTCACAATGGCATCAACATGTGGTTTAAGCGCTGCTACTTCAGCCAATAAGGCCACATATTCCGGTGAGGCAACATCTTCACCGGCGTTGACAATACGAGCTTCGTCGAAGGCGTCGACCACTTCGCGCAAGTTTTCGACCGCAACGTATTCACGGAACGTTTCCAGGATCGATGCCTTTAACAACTGCTCAACCACCAGTGAATCGCGACCGTCTTCAATGGTTTCGATTTCGAGTTTTCCGATGGTCGATGCCGCTAACGCTTCTAAATCTGAAACGCGCGGTGAAATGTCGGTTTCACCTTGTTGCAAGCCGCGCCGTGCAGCATTCGCAATCAAAGTTTCAAAGTTCGCCACCGTTAAACGAACCGAAACACCGGATCGTTGATTGATATGTGGGCTACGTCGCGCCAGTTGCGAGAAGTTCGCCACGATCTCTGCCATATAACGCGGCAAATGAACATTGATGCCAGGCGCAGCCAGCGGATTCATTTCTTGCAAGGCGATCGTCACTTCAGTATCAACATCTAACGGATAGTGAGTGCGAATTTGCGAACCAAAACGATCCTTAAGCGGCGTAATAATGCGACCGCGGTTGGTGTAATCGTCGGGGTTGGCGGAAGCGAAAAGTAAAACATCAAGCGGAAGCCGCAGTTTGAAACCGCGAATTTGCACATCACGTTCTTCGAGAACGTTTAACAGACCCACTTGAATACGTTCGGCTAAATCGGGAAGTTCGTTGATGGCAAAAATGCCGCGGTTCGTGCGCGGAACTAAACCAAAGTGAATTGTCTCTTCATTCGAAAGGTAATTGCCTTCAGCAATTTTGATGGGGTCAACTTCGCCAATGAGATCGGCAATTGATGTATCGGGTGTCGCCAACTTTTCCGAATAACGATCATCACGATGCACCCACGCAATCGGAGTGGCATCGCCTAACTCGGCCACCAGCGCGCGGGCCGCTTTTGAAATCGGAAAATAAGGATCGTCATTGATTTCCGATCCTTCAACAATCGGCATCCATTCATCGAGCAAATCGGTAAGCGAACGGATCATGCGGGTTTTCGCCTGACCACGTTCTCCCAAAAAAATCACGTCATGGCCAGCAAGGATGGCGTTCTCTAGTTGCGGCAGGACGGTGTCTTCGTAGCCGAGCACGTTTTCCACCAGCGGCTCGCCGGCCATGATGCGAGCGATGGCGTTGGTACGCAGTTCTTCCTTCACGGGCCGGCTTTGCCAACCTGAGGCCCGCAGGGCACCCAAAGTTGTTGGCTTCTGATCAGACATTGAAACCCCAGACATCTCATTTCCGAAACTTCTTCGGAGGCGTTTTTCGCCCGCCTCAACCTATCGCCCACTGCCCGTGCTCGGCCTGCCGAACTCACCGATCGACGGCAATCGGTCACATTTCCGATCCGCTGAGCCTTGGTTCGCCGATTCCGCCGCCTAATGACTAGCGTGAACACCGATATATCAACCATGTCACCGCCACTCGGAAAGGTCTGCCGTGACAGCTACGAAAGAACCCCCGGCGCCGACAAACGAAATTTCGTCGCCGCGGATAGCTAAACCACATACAAGAAGCCCATTTGCTCTCGTCGATATCTATCGATCATCGGTCGGCAAGAAATGGGTGATGGCCATCACTGGTATCGCTCTTATGGGATTTGTCTTATTCCATATGATCGGCAACTTAAAGATGTACATCGGCGCTGAAGATTTCAATCATTACGCCGAGTTCTTAAAAGAGTTGCTCGTACCGATCGTGCCGGCAACGGGTGTCCTTTGGATTTTGCGCCTCGGCCTGTTAGCCGCTTTCGCACTCCATATTCACTCGGCCTATTCATTGACCCGTATGAATCGCAAAGCGCGTCCCGTGCGTTACAAGTCCCCACGCGATTACGTCGCCGTGAACTTCGCAGCACGCACCATGCGCTGGAGCGGCATCATCATTGCATTGTTCTTGATTTGGCATCTCGCCGATCTCACGTGGGGTTGGGTAAACCCCGACTTCATTTACGGCGATCCGTATAACAACGTGGTTGCCAGTTTTGAACAACCGGCAATTGCTGCGTTGTACATCGTGGCCAACATCGCACTCGGCATTCACCTCTACCACGGTGGATGGAGCATTTTTCAGAGTCTCGGTTCATTGAGCCCGCGTTTTAACCCACGTCATAACCCATTGCGTCGTGGCTTTGCCTTGGGATTCGCAATTCTCGTGGCCGGCGCAAATATCAGTTTCCCCATCGCGGTCTTGACCGGCGTGGTGGGCAACTAACGAAAGAGCGGAGAACATCATGTCAATCACACTTGATCCAAAAATTCCCGCCGGACCAATTGAAGAACGGTGGACCAGCCACAAGTTCAATATGAAATTGGTGAACCCGGCGAACAAGCGCAAGTTCACTGTCATCGTGGTTGGAACTGGTCTAGCGGGTGCCGCAGCAGCAGCGTCACTGGCCGAACTCGGTTACAAAGTGAAGTGCTTCACGTTCCATGATTCACCCCGCCGTGCGCACTCCATTGCTGCACAAGGTGGCATCAATGCCGCAAAGAATTACAAAAACGACGGCGACAGCATTTACCGTTTGTTCTACGACACCGTAAAAGGTGGCGACTTCCGTTCACGTGAATCAAACGTGTACCGCTTGGCTGAAGTAAGCGTTGACATCATCGATCAATGTGTCGCCCAAGGCGTTCCCTTTGCACGTGAATATGGCGGCCTCCTCGACAACCGTTCATTCGGTGGTGCGCAGGTCAGCCGTACCTTCTACGCCCGTGGCCAAACCGGTCAACAGTTGCTTTTAGGCGCTTATCAGGCCCTGATGCAGCAAGTTTCGAACGGCAATGTCGAACTCCACACCAAGACGGAATTAGTCGATGTGGTTGTCAAAGACGGCGTGGCCGTGGGCATCGTCACTCGCGATCTCACCTCCGGCGAAATCAAGGCTTGGTCTGGCCATGCCACCTTGTTGTGCACCGGTGGTTACGGCAACGTCTTCTACTTGTCGACTAACGCGATGAATTCGAATGTCACCGCTGCATGGCGTGCCCACAAGAAGGGCGCGCTTTTTGCCAATCCTTGTTTCACTCAAATTCACCCGACCTGTATTCCCGCAAGCGACGAGTTCCAATCGAAACTCACTTTGATGTCAGAGTCGCTGCGTAATGACGGTCGTATTTGGGTGCCGAAGAACTTCGATGACAATCGTCCGCCAGATCAAATCCCCGAAGAGGATCGCGATTACTTCTTAGAGCGGAAGTATCCGGCCTTCGGAAACTTGGTCCCCCGCGACGTTGCTTCTCGTAACGCTAAGACCGTTGTTGATGAAGGTCGCGGTGTTGGTCCGTTGAAGAACGGTGTTTACCTCGACTTCAGCGAATCAATTGAACGTCTCGGTTCGGAAACGGTGTTCGAACGTTACGGAAACCTTTTCGATATGTACGAGCGCATTACCGATGAGAACCCAATGAAGGTTCCCATGCGTATTTATCCGGCCGTGCATTACACAATGGGTGGCGTATGGGTTGATTACAACCTCATGACCACCGTTCCCGGTTTGTACGCATTGGGTGAAGCAAACTTCTCCGACCACGGTGCGAACCGTCTTGGCGCTTCGGCGTTAATGCAAGGTTTGGCCGATGGTTACTTTGTTGCGCCTTATACCGTCGGTGATTACCTCGCCGGTCTTTTAGGTCAACCCACTGTCGATGTGAACGATCCCGCTTTCACTTCTGCAGTGCAAAACGTGAAAGACCAAATGAATAAGTGGATTTCCATTGGTGGAACCAAGTCGCCCGATTACTTCCATCGTGAACTTGGCAAGATCATGTGGGACAACTGCGGTATGGCACGCGAAAAGAACGGTTTGGAAAAAGCCATCAGCGAAATCCGCGCCTTGCGCGAGGAATTCGAAAAGGACGTGCGTGTTCTCGGCAATGCCGACGGCGTCAATCAGTCGTTGGAAAAGGTTGGCCGTATTGCTGACTTCTTCGAACTCGGCGAGTTGATGTGCCGTGACGCATTAATGCGTGAAGAATCATGCGGCGGTCATTTCCGTGTTGAACACCAAACCGAAGATGGCGAGGCCAAGCGTGATGACGAGAACTACTCGTTCGTCGCCGCCTGGGAATGGAATGGCCCCGATACCCCGCAAACGCTCCACAAAGAGCCTTTGGCATTTGATTACGTCCACCCCTCTCAGCGCAGTTATAAGTGAGCAAAAGATGAACTTGACACTCAAAGTTTGGCGTCAATCAGGACCAAACGATCCTGGCCATTTCGAGACTTATCAAGCCACCGATGTAAAGGACGAAATGTCCTTTCTCGAAATGCTTGATGTGGTGAACGAAAGCCTGATCGAAAACGGTCGCGAGCCAATCACATTCGATAGTGACTGCCGTGAAGGTATTTGTGGAACTTGCGGCTTGATGATTAACGGTCAAGCCCACGGTCCCCAAAAAGGAACGGCGACCTGCCAGTTGCATATGCGTAAGTTCACCGACGGCGAAACCGTTGTCATCGAACCATGGCGCGCCGCAGCGTTCCCCGTTGTGAAAGACCTGATGGTCGATCGCTCAGCCTTCGATGCCGTTATCGAAGCCGGTGGTTATATCAGCGCCGATACCGGAGGTCCCCGTGATGCCAACGAGATCCTGATTCCGAAAACAGCTGCTGACACCGCAATGGATGCGGCGGCTTGTATCGGCTGTGGTGCTTGCGTGGCCGCGTGCCCCAATGGCGCTGGACAGTTGTTCACCTCGGCGAAGTTGGCTCACCTCAACTTATTGCCGCAGGGTCAGGCTGAACGTTGGAAGCGCACTGAAGACATGGTCGAAACCATGGAGATGTTCTTTGGTTCCTGCACCAACTACGGCGAATGCCAAGAAGCATGCCCGAAGGAAATTTCAATCGAGTTCATCGCCTTGATGAACCGCGATTACGTGCGTTCGAAGTTCAAGAACCGCAAGTTGTTGGGTCAGAAGTAAAAGAAGTACCTCATCGTCATCGACGAAAACCCATTAGGCCGCGTGTTTGCCTTTGGGTTTACGTCGGTGGCGGATGAATTCAAACGCAATTGGTAGAAGCGAAACGGCGATAATTACCAAAATTGCGATTTCCAAATTGTCACCAATTGCAGGGAACGCTCGACCGAGCGTGTAACCCAAAAGGGTGATGCCGGCACCCCACAAAATTCCGCCAATAATGTTGAAACGCACAAATGTGCTGTAGTGCATGTTGGAAACGCCAGCAACAATTGGTGTGAACGTGCGCACAATGGGAACGAACCGCGCTAACACAATGGACTTTGCTCCATGCCGAGCAAAGAAATGTTCAGACTTCTCAACGTATTCCGGTTTAAACAATCGAGACTCGGGCCGCTTAAAGAGAGCTGGTCCAACTTTTTTACCGAAGAGATATCCAACTTGATCGCCGGCAATGGC